>CANHXF010000025.1 GCA_947464515.1 Flavobacteriales bacterium | reverse complement strand
GAGGTTTACTTCATGATGCGATGCCTGGAACCCAAGAATTGCTCAATACCGAGCAGGTTACGGGCTATGTTGGTTTTGATCCAACGGCAGATTCATTGCACATTGGAAATCTCGTACCAATAACGCAGTTGATGCACTTTCAACGCGCCGGTCATATTCCTGTCGCCTTGGTGGGCGGAGCAACAGGCATGGTAGGCGATCCCAGTGGTAAAACCGATGAACGCAAGTTGTTGGATGTTGAAACGATAAATCACAATATTGCTTGCCAAAAGGCTCAACTAGAGAAGTTTATTGAGTTTGGTGATGGTGGCAATAAAGCGAAGATGGTGAACAACTACGATTGGTTTAAGAATTGGTCGTTTTTGGATTTCATTCGCGATGTGGGTAAGCACATTACTGTGAGTTACATGATGAGCAAGGACAGTGTTCGGAATCGACTTGAATCGGGGGGGATTTCGTTTACTGAGTTTACATATCAATTGGTTCAGGGATATGATTTTTTGCATTTGTACAAGAACGAAGGATGCAAACTGCAGATGGGTGGCAGCGATCAGTGGGGAAATATCACCACGGGTACAGAGCTGATTCGCCGAATGGCGGGTGGAGAGGGTTTTGCGTTAACAGCACCCTTGATTACCAAGGCAGATGGAACCAAGTTTGGAAAATCAGAAGGCGGTAACGTGTGGTTGGATCCGGCAAGAACATCGCCCTATAAATTTTATCAGTTTTGGTTAAATGTTGCCGATGAAGATGCCATTCGTTTCATCAAGATATATTCTTTGAAGAACCGCGATCAAATTGAAGCGTTAATTGCGGAGCATACGGGTCAAGAGCACATGCGAATTTTGCAGAAAGAATTGGCGGCAGAGATGACGGTTCGAGTGCATTCAGAGGCCGATTTGGAGATGGCATTAAAAGCCACGCAGATCTTTTTTGGCAATGGTTCGGCCGATGATTTAAAAGCGCTTGACGAAGCTACTTTGGCGGCCGCTGCAGACGGGATGGAGCGTTTTGAAGTGGAGAAAGCATCGTTGATTCAGGGCATTCAAGTTTTGGATTTGTTGGCCGTGAATACACAGATCTTTCCTTCTAAGTCAGAAGCGCGCAAGATGTTGCAAGCCAATGGATTTGCTTTTAACAAGGACAAGTACACCGACATCGACGGTACGATTAACGATGCGATTTTATTGCATGGAAAATACTTGATTGCTCAGAAAGGCAAAAAGCAGTATTTCTTGATCGAGGCGGTTTGAACGGAATTTGGTTGAGCTGCCCTCCCCAAATGTGCTCCCTAACTACTTAATTACCATCAAGACCAATCAATCCTCAGCGCGAAGTTATTACAACTTCTGCGTCACCATTTTCTCTAAGTACACGCCGTAACCACTCTTTTTCAAGGGTTGGGCGATTGCTAGCAATTCATCGGACGTAATAAAACCTTGACGCCAAGCGATTTCTTCGATGCAACCTATTTTTAAGCCCTGACGATCTTCGATGACCTGAACATATTGTCCGGCTTGCATGAGCGATGTAAAAGTTCCTGTATCCAACCAAGCCGTTCCGCGCTCAATGATTCGCACTTGCAAAGCGTTTCGCTCCAAATAAATGCGATTGACATCGGTGATTTCAAGTTCGCCGCGAGGGGATGGTTTTAGATTACATGCGATATCAACTACTTGATTGTCATAGAAATACAAGCCAGGTACTGCGTAATTGCTCTTGGGTTCCAAAGGTTTTTCTTCTATGCTGATGGCATTGAGGTTGTCATCGAACTCAACCACACCATATCGCTCTGGATCGCTGACGTGGTAGGCAAAAACGATCCCGCCATTGGGGTCGATGCTGCTTTTTAAGGTGTCTTGGAATTTGGAACCGAAGAAGATGTTATCGCCCAAAATCAAAGCAACAGAATCATCGCCGATGAAATCTTTTCCTAAGATGAAAGCTTGTGCCAATCCGTCTGGAGAGGGTTGAACGCAATATTCGAATCGGCAGCCTAAGTTAGCGCCATCGCCCAATAACTTTTGGAAATGCGGTAAATCGTGGGGTGTGCTGATGATTAATATTTCATTGATTCCCGCCATCATCAACACTGATAACGGATAATAAATCATTGGTTTGTCGTAAACCGGCATGAGTTGTTTACTCATCGCCAAGGTCAATGGATGCAATCGGGTGCCAGAACCGCCGGCGAGAATTATCCCTTTCATAATTGCAAAGGTATGCGATGCAATTGATTCGGTGTAAGTCCTGTGTTAAAAGTTGATGAATCCCCTGTGTTGCTTAGGGAAAGTGATTGAAAGGTTAGGAAGGGATTTGGGCTATCTCGGAATTTGATACACTTGCACCCAGTCCACTTGAAAATCCGAGGTCTTGTTACCGCTTTCGATTAATTGGGGGATGTAAGTATTTTCCAGTCCGTTGTTTAACACCAAAAACATGGGTTCTTGGTAAAACTGGGCCATCCAGCGATTAAATCGTATCGATTTGACTTTGATGCCGTCTGTATAGAAGTCGATTTTCTCTGGGGTCCACAAACACGAATAAATATGAAACGATGAGTCGGTGTCTTCCGAAACGCGAATTTTTTTCATCATCATTTGTTTGGTATGGGTTTCTACTTTCCCCGTGTGAACCGTCATTGTTTGGGTATTTACGCTGTTCCCGTTGGCTTTACCGTACATCTCAAAAATATCGATTTCGGGGGGCCAGTTGTTTTTGCCAGTGAGCCACCATGCTGGCCAAGTTGCGGGTCCTGTGGGGTTTTTGCTGCGGACGGCAAAATATCCGTAGGTGAAATTTTGGCTGTGAAAGGTATTGACAACGCCCACGCTATAGGGAATCATAACGGCCAGTTTTCCTGTGTCTGAATCTTCTGTTGCTATGTTTTGTTGTACTTGTGAGGTTGATACTGAACTATCTCTCACCCCGTGGTCGCCCAGATATTTTATGACATTTCCTTGGGCATTTACGCGTTGAATTTGGATGAGTTCCTTGTGAATTAGATTTGTTTCATTCATCGCGCGATACATCCTTTCTACATCGCCCTTGGGTTGATTCTCAATGATGATCGGGTAAGGCCTGGGCTCATTTAGCAGGTGTAACTTGCCGTCGGCGACAAAAACCTGTGGATCACCGTAAAACTGATGCGCATTGTCGGGATGAAACCGTCCCCAAGGCTGACCTTTCGACCATATTGCGGGATTGAAAGTATCGAAATTGTCTTGGAAGACGAGTTGATAGTCTTTGGCCTCTTCGGGCAGAACTAGGCTCGTAGTGTTTTTGGTTTGATGCTTGAATTGACGGCTGTATCGCGCACTTCTAAAGTCCCAATTTTTTTTGAAATACATGCTCAATTTGGCGGCCCGGAATCCTTTTGTTGTGGAATCAATGGGCGATGAGGCTTTAGCGCTGGACAAATGCGTTGTGGTCAATGAAAAGAGGATCAGAACGAGTGATGCAAACCGGAGGATGGAATTGAGGTGATTCGCTGTTTGGCGGTGTATGATTTTCAATTTGGAGGGCATCAAAAAGGACATAAACAAAGTTAAGAAATTCGCAGTAGGTTTGAAGTAGTGAGTGAAGCAGCATTTAAATCAGGATTTGTGAGTATTATCGGTATGCCAAATGCCGGAAAAAGTACCCTTTATAACGCCTTATTAGGCGAGAAGTTAGCCATCGTAAACTCGAAGGCACAGACAACCAGACACAGGATTTTTGGTATTAAAAATGGCCCTGGCCACCAAATCGTTTTTTCTGATACCCCCGGCATTTTACGTCAGACCAGCTACGGAATGCACGAGCGGATGATGAAGTTTGTGAAGGAAAGTGTTGACGATAGCGATGTTTTGGTTTTGTTGATCGACATCAACGGCAAGGACTTTTCGGAGGAGATTCAAGAGAAATTTGAGCGGTCGAAGGCGAAAAAGATCGTTGTTTTAAATAAAATCGACAAGGTACATCAGCAGAAGTTGGAGGAAAAGTTGGTTTGGTTGAAAAAGACGTTTATTGGCGATGTTTACTTGGCGATTTCGGCCCAGGAGAAGTTTCAGATTGATGTGTTGGAGAAGTATTTGGTTGATTTTTTACCTGAGCATCCGGCCTATTATCCTGAGGATCAACTGACCGATAAAACAGAGCGGTTTTTTGTCAATGAGATTATCCGAAACAACGTATTGAAGCTTTACGATGAAGAGGTTCCATATTCGGTAGAGATTGTGACTTTGTTATTCAAGGAAGAGCCAAAAATTATCCGTTTAAGTTGTGAAATCATTGTTGAGCGAGACTCTCAGAAGCCCATCATCATTGGGAAAAAGGGACAAAGTATCAAGAAATTGGGCATCGAATCGAGGAAGGAACTGGAGTTATTTTTTCAAAAGCAGGTGTATATGGAATTGTTCGTGAAAGTGCGAGAAGATTGGCGCAACAACAAGAAGATGTTGGATCAATTTGGATACGAATCGGAGTAAATTTAGGAAGCATGCCAATGGCTTGGACAAATAAATATCGACTTTTCGTTGCCGTTTTTGGACGTCTCGTTATGGTTGTAGCACGTGTGCGGTTGTTTGGCGCGATAGGCATTGCGGTAGTTACGGTTTTGTCGTTCACGGTTCTTACGGAGAATGATAGTCTGGGCAATTTTTTTCATCGTGATCATCGCCAGAGAGGGTTCATTGCTCCAGCTTCGACTTCCATGTCAGATTCAAAATCGCTGGGTTGCTTTGCTCGCGATACCGTGTATTTTGTTCCTTGCAATGGCAAATCGATCCGTGTTGAAATCAAGGTTGGTCGATTTGCGAAAGCATCGACTCGTCGAAAAATGTTGCTGCTATTGCCCGGTTGGAATTTTGCCGATACGCAGTGGTGTACACGAACGCGGGTTTGTGATGAGGCAACGAAGAGAGGCTACGATGTGATGTTGGTGGAGATGGGTAAGAGCGTATATATGGATAGTTTGTACTCTCAGATGCGCGCTGACTACCGATTGCATCCCACGCGGACGTGGTTATGGGATTCTGTGCTAAAGCCACTACAAAAGAGGAATTATTTTACTGATCAAGGCATACCAGAAGACCCAACAAAGACGGTGAATGGTAGGGTTTTATATAAATCGATGCGATTGCCCATTCCATCTTATGTGATGGGGTTATCGACTGGAGCCCGAGGCGCTTTGTTGCTAGCTTTGGAGCATCCTGAGGCGTTCCAGGGATGTGCTGGCTTGAGTGGTGATTACAATCCGTTGTTGATGAAGAACGACAACCTAATGATCAATTGTCTGGGAAAATATGATGAGGTGCCATGGCGATGGCGGGGTACGAATAATATTGAATTGAGGATAAACGAGTTACAAATTCCTTGTTATATCGCTCATGGAGAAGCGGATCAAGTGGTCCCGATGCAACAATCGCAGCAGCTCAGCGAAGCCCATGAAATTTCAAGGCGTGCATCTAAGAATTCTACAAAGATGGCGTCGATGAAATTGGTAATAGTAAAAAATGGCGGACATAATTATGGATTTTGGGGAGAGCAAGGGTTACTTGCCATTGATTTTTTAGATGATAATTTGAAAAATTCTACGATTGTAAAATAGAAATTTCTTAGTTTCGTTATAATCAAAATAGATTATGTCAGAAACATTTAAATCAAGCATCTTTAAACACTTAGGCAGTATAACGGTTGCCATTGGGGTTGTGATAACGGCCTTAGTTTTGGGCAATTCTTGGGTGAAAAGCAAGCGCAATTTCGAAAACAAAAAATCGATTGAGGTTACGGGTAAGGCGGAAAAAGACTTCATCAGTGATTTAGTTGTATGGAGTGGCGAGTACCACAGGTCGAGCACAGACTTTAAAGAGGCTTACAGAGCATTGAAAAATGACCAAGCAAGAACCAAGGCGTTTCTTTTGGCCAAGGGAGTGAAAGAGGCTGAAATTACATTTTCATCTACTGATGTGCGAAAGGAAACGGAGAGCGTTTACGATGTTGAAGGACATTTTCGTGGTGAGCGTTTTATTGGTTATCGCGCTGTTCAAAGTGTAACCATCAAATCAAAAGAGGTTGACAAGATTGAAAATATATCACGTGAAATCACAGATTTGTTGGAGCAAGGCATTGCGTTTAATTCAAATTCCCCATCCTATTATTACACCAAATTGGCGGAATTAAAAATTGATTTGCTCAAAGCTGCCGCAACAGATGCGAGAAAGCGATGTGAAACTATCTTGGATGAGGCAGGCTCTGGTAAAGGACGGTTGACCAAAAGTTCAATGGGGGTTTTCCAAATCACAGGTCAGTATTCAGGCGAAGAATATTCTTACGGAGGCACATTAAATACTAGTAGCAAAGAGAAAACAGCCAGTATTACGGTTAGCTTGGAATACGATATCGATTAATTTAAAAATCTACTAACAAAAAAAAGCCGAGTAAATACTCGGCTTTTTTTTGTTAGTAGCGGGAGATCAGGCGATTTCTAACTTTTTAGAAGGGTATGAATTGGTGGTTGATCTTTGGAAATATATGAATAAGCGAGATGAATAGATTTGTGCGTATCACGAAACCCCGCCCATTGGGTTGGTGCTTTTATGCTCAGTTTTTTTCTGGTCGTCATATTTATAAACTCTGCTGTTAACCCATTTCCAAATATATGGTTCGTGTCCAAGGTATGTATATTTTTTGTCAACCAATGTCTGCTTAATTTTGTTGAAATTAAAATATGCAAATTGCATAATGTCAATTCTAGTTCCATCATTAACATAGATAATTACTTGTTTAAAGTTCCAAATACGATATGGAACTGTTGAGGTGCTAAAACCTTTTATGTCGGCTTTATATATTGTCTTAGTTTTTTGTGTTAATATGTTAAATTCTTCAACTGTCTGTTCGGTAATTAAATAGTTTTTAGTCGTTGTGATAAAAGCCTTAAAAAACATTCGAAAAAGTAATGCATGAGTTGTCGCCCCGAGAATAATAAAACAGTATTCTTTAAATCCATTTGTTTCAAAGTCACGAAAAAAAAGGTAAATGATAAAACAAGTCAAGAAACCAAAAAATATTGAAAATGCAAATCGACCAATGGGAACGAAAGGATTAAAATATGTCTTTAGATCTTCCATTTGTTGTCTTTTAAGCTGCCGCATAACGGTGTGCAGCTAAAGAGGTTGGCGATTTCGAAGCACGATGCTTCATTCAAGCACTGAGCCCGCTTTTTTGCCAAAAGCCTGTTAACACCACCTATTTTTCTTTCGTCCTTGTCAGCCACGGTGTTAATATTAATGAAATTAGACCTGCGGAAATCGCTGTCACTATTAAGTTCCCGTATTGTTTCAGTTCAAGTCCGCTTAAAAGTCTGACAGCAATAATTATCAAAGTTAGAGTTACTAAAATTGTCCAATATTTCAAGTTTATAATTTCTTTTTCAATGTTGTTTGACGGCAGTTTGTAAATGGCATAAGCAATTACAAGCCCACCGATAAAAGTTGAACTATGTTGTAATATTTTTAGGATTGGAATTTGTCCGCCAAAAAAGTTCAACGAGTTTTGTAATGCGGGAATTGTCTGCACAAAATAACCGTGGTCGTGAGTAAAGCTATCCCAAAATATGTGAGATGCTGCACCGATTAGAATAGAAATTGCTACTACGAACCATTTTCTTTTGAAGTGATCGTTCCAGTCAAACTGTCTAAATGCCAAAAATCTTGATTTTAAAATGCTTGGGAAGTTGTCGAATAAACTGTCTCGAACAATGTTGTGAAAAATTAACGCAAGTAAAAGTCCTAACGGTAAGTCGAACCAAAAAAGTCCGTCAATTGTATGGCTGTAATTACTCTTAATTCTCATTCTTAAAAAATATTCAAAGTCTGGTGTCAGACTGCCGATTACAAGTCCAGTCAACGAGAACCATTGTCGAGGTAAAAACGTCAACGGTAACACTATTGCTGGATGTGAAAATGTAAATGGCATTCTTAATTATCTGTTAGCTTATTGGTTTTGCTGTCGTCTTTTATTATTGGTGGTAACGTTTTGCTAGTTGGCACTGTTCGGGACAGCTGACCAAAATGTATCAATTGAATCTTGATTTTCCAAGCTTCCAGGATCTTTCTGGAGACCTCGAATGCCCGAATAGAGCCAACTAGTTGTTAGCACCAGCTTTTATTTTGGTTTTGTTGTCCTATATGTTGTTAGCGATAAACGATATGGTGCCCATTTACCGAAGTAAGAATTCGTGTCCCTTTTGTAAAGCGTAAATTTGTCAGAAAGTGATTTATCGCATTTTACTTCAACAATAATGCTTGTTAAAGAACCTCCTCCTTCGTCAAGTTCAAAGTTTTCATTCGGATAGGCTTTTTTTATCTCCTGTTCAATTTCCTTTAGCTTTTTTTGCTTGTTGTCGTATTCACAGTCTTTTGAACCTTTTGAGCATTCATAGTCAAACTGAAATGTCCCTTCATATTTTGTCCACTGGGGAGTGGGTGTCATAATAAGCGAACTGTCAGTGAGTATTTTCTTTCTATAGTCTCTCGCTTCTGTCAACGAAGTAAAGTCTAGTGATTTCCGATATGGCTTTTTTAGCTTACCATAAAACATTCTCAGTTTTTTTGTGTCGAAATAAAAGTAACCGTTATTTGAAACGATTTCGTTACAGTTTAAATTGATTGAGATTTCTTCTAAAGTCAAACCGTCTTTACAGATGTAAACAGAATAATGATAACCGCATGCATATTTTGGACTTGGCTTTTTAAAAGTCCATTCCTTTTTAAATTGATTCAAAATTGGGATGCTGTCCGTGTAAAACTCGCCTATACTGTCCCGAAGACTGTTTTTGTCGCTCTCTGAAAACACTCCGAGTATGTAGTAACCACCCTTATTAAAGTCATAGTCCTTTAAAATCTGAGTCTGTCCGAATGTCGAAACAGTCAGGAGCAGAAAAGTGATATGTAGTAATGTTGTCTTCATAAAGTTGGTGCTAATCAGATTATTTACGAAACTAAGACAATCACCTATGATTTACAAATTGCGTGTAAGGTATTGATTTTATAGCATTTAAGTCCGAGGATGTAGCCAATGCCATGAAGTTTGTTTGATTTCAGGGATCAGATCAATCCTGTTGAATTGCCGAATTTTATGGAGTATCAATTTTAGGTCTATTTACACGGGGAACCAAACTTTGATTAACGTCAAATGTGTCTGCGGAGAACTGAACCGCCACTTTTGGGTACGTGCTGTTAGGGGTTCGGGTTTCTATCTTTACTGTTGTCAAGTTGTTATTGTCGGTCATCTGTTGTTAACAATATAATCATTTATTTTGTTGTCAATATTTTTCTCAATCCAAAGTCCATAGTCAGATTTTTCGTCTTTTGGAATATGTCCTTTGTAATTAGTTCCTTTTTCTGCCCAAATATTCTGGGAAGCCCATTCATTCCATGTGCAACAGTTATTAAAAGTGTCCTTTTCTAATTTTAGGTCATACAGTCCAAACATAAAACCACCACGAGAAAAAACTAAAAATCTTTTGTCAATAATTTCTATTTTAGGGTTGCTACAATATTGGGATGCTTCGTCATAGTTTGAAAGAATTGTCCTGTCACCAATCCATTTTGCATCGTCACCTGTAATCCCGTTTTCAAAACTGTAATTGATTTTAAGGTCTTCAGGATTTGTTTTCTTGTCAAGTTTTAATACTAAAAATCCTGGGTCTCCAATACTAAAGTCAGAATACAAGCCATAATAATATTTTCCGTCTGGTGAGTCGATATGTTGATAATAGTCTAAATAATTCATGTCACAAGACGAAAAAGTCAGCACAATAATTAATGTCGTTATGAAGTGTCTTTTGGTCATTAGATTATTTCTGTTTTTGTCTATCCGTATTGTTATTTGGTCGTTATACTAACCTGTCCGCTAACGTTTTCGGGCTTGGCGAAGGTGGCGATTTTACTACAAAAGTTGATGCGGAGCACTGAACTTTCGGTTACCACAAAATTGTCAAGCGGTGACGAAACCCCGCCTATTGCAAATGTGCTGTTATAGCTAGTGCTTCTTTCTGTCGTCATACGTTTTCTTGTTTTTTAATTTGTCTGCCAAACCAAAAACCTACTAATAAAACTGGAATTAATCCGAAAAAGAAAACCGCAAATAATGGTTTAATAATGTAGTCTGCAAACGGCTCGTCAGTTGTTCCAATATCATGAATTCCTTCTTGAAAAAAACCTGTCCAACTTGCAAGAAATGCCGTTGTCAATAGTGTCGCCATACCATATTTGAATCCTACCCATTTGTAGTTCCTTTTTTTAATTAAAATCTCTTTTCCAGCTAATTGTCCAAACAGCTGTCCAGAAAGAAGCATAATAATAACTCCAATTATTAAGTTTATATTGTAACTAAAAGTTACAAACCATAAAAATCCCTTTAACAGTCCAGCGTCCGATGAAAACCAAGTCATTATGAGCTGTGCAATTAGAAGTCCAACGCCAACTGACTTTAATCCTTGTCTGCTACCTATTTTTTTTGCTTCAACTTCGGTCATCATTTTATTTAATTGTCAAAGGAAATATCCCACCTAAACCACAAGATAAATAATGAACATAATATTGTCCACGTTGCAATGATGTAATGTCAAGCAAAACGTCTTGTTCGTAAGTAAAGTCACCTTTTGTTAAAGGTTTTATTTTTAGTAGTGTATTACTTTGATTAGTGTTTAAAAAAGTGCTGTCGTAAATTAATACATTCGTTTCTGTCCCACCGTTTGGAAACTTTACTTTATGAATTCGTTTATTTAGGTCAAGTGTTATGGTTGCTTTAAATTCCATTGTGTCAAGTCCAGCGGGCAAGTCCACAAAGTAAATTTGGGTATTGTCTTGATGCCATTTTATTTTAGGAATTCTGTCCTGTCGAACACCGTTTGCGAAACCAGACATTTCAAAAAGAAAATAACCAAGACCTGCTGTCAAGATGAGAATAGATAGTATCAAAATTGGTCGTTTCAATTTTGGTCTGTTTGCCCAAAGATGGTTAAGATTCATTGTTTCGTTATTGTTAGTGCTTCCATAAATTCATTTACAATTAGAGCAACTTTTGAAAAATCTCCGCCAGTCATAATTGGGGCATTAATGATTAAAACTTTGTCTCCAATAACTGTCGTTGCAAATAGTTGAATTTCGGTTTGCGTGTCTACTTGTGTCGGAACTTTACCTAATTTGAAATACCAAATAAACCACCCTTTTGATTTTGTCACCACCCATTGACTATTGGGGTTTATTACTTCTACACCTAAGTCACTCTTAAAATACTCCAATTCATATTTTGAATAAGCGTCAAGCAGTTCTTTCTGGTTATTAAGATTTTCTCCCTTAGTGTCCTTTTTATACCCGTCAAATTTTAATGTCATGATTTGTATTATCTGACTGTCTACGGTCACAAAATTATTTTGAGGGGAAACTGTAACTTGTCGTTTTAACGGAAACTTGACTGCAGTTGAAGAGCTTGAGTAGATTAATTCATTGTTGTTTATTTGTAATTTACCGTCAACTGGTGAAAATGAAACTTGTCCTTTTATATTTCCAGTAGAAAGTCCAATCAGAAGTATTAGAAAGAATGTTCTAGTCATATTATTTTGGAGTTGTTCTTTTAATTGTCATTTAAATGCTTGTCTGTTTCAAGGTTGCACTCCAAAAGTTGCAGCTAACTTGATGATATACGAAACTAATCATATAAATATCAAATCACAATAAAGGGCTCTAATCAAGTGTAAAGTGGTAATTTGAAGGATTAACGTATGCGTATTTGTGCCTATTGATGATCTGCGTAAAAAGTTATCTAACTCCGAAATGTAAATGATTTTTCTCGAAGAATCCCTTTATTTTCAATGGCTTTGAACTGGGGTAAAATGAAAAAAGTCACCGTTTCTGGTGACTTTTCTTTCTTAGTAGCAGCGCCTGACCACTTATCTAACCAAATCATACAGGGGTACGAACTGGTTGTGGATTTGTACAAATATATGAACAGATCCCCCGACTAACTCGGGGTATTTTCAACCATCCTTTTAACCTTCACCACCAAGTTGATGGAGCAGTTTGCTCTGCCCGCAATGTCACGAAGTGACTTCCCCTTGGATAGCAAAGACAGGATCTCCTTGGTCTTTGGCTTCTCAAGGAAGGCCTTCTCCGTTTCTTTGGTGTGTCTCGGCCTGCCGATTACACCACCTTTCATAAGGTAGGCCTGCCTTCCCATGGCGGTGCGGATTTTCAAGTTCTCCAGTTCCATCTGGTAGAGGCTCGACATCGTTGCCGTGATCATTGACCATATCTCGTTTCGTTTCTCACCAACTCTTGAGCTGAGGTTCCCCATGCTTTTGATAACAACGTTGACGTTCTTTTGGTCAAGCCACTCAAGAATATTGATGGTGTCAACCATGCTACGGCCTACATCCCTCAATTCCTCAACGTGCAGTTCCTTGATCATGTTGTTGTTGATCATCTCAACGATTTTGCGAGCCTCTGTACGCTCTTTAAATGGCTTTGTACCACTTACACCCTGATCGAAGAATGTGCGGTCGTAGGTGCCTCTATCCGTCTTGAACCTCTCGCCATGTTGAGCCATGGTACTAGTGCGATTGTATTTAATAATTAACCCTTCGGTGATCATAAAAATTATGGTGATTTATTCTAATACAATATAACCAAAAAAAGAGTTACTGTGCAAGTTTTTCTGCACCCCCAAGTGCTTGTATTT
>CANHXF010000024.1 GCA_947464515.1 Flavobacteriales bacterium | reverse complement strand
GAGGTTGGGTCTAGGGTCATAGAATAAAATGAGCAAACGCAATGCGGCAAACCAATACAATAGATGTAGCAGTAAAGTATAGGGTTGTTCGATATAATATGGGATGAAACGGCCAATGAAAAATCCATACAGATTAGATCCAACGGAAGAGCCACTGTGGTCTTCGGCCTGCATAAATAGTTGGGCGGTTAAATCGTGCCATTCGGGCTTTACGAGAAGCCAAAATATCGTAATTGGGGCGATTAATCCCAATAGGAATGTCGATCCATGGGTAAAGGATGATTGTTTTTGGTAATGAATAAAATGATTGACAATCAACGCCGCTGCAATGAATACTAGAGGCCAGGTATAAAGATGTGCGATTGCGAGGCTGCCTAGGCATAATCCCAGAAATGGCGGGACATAGAATTTACATTGATGGATTAATTTTGGCGCCGTAGATAATAACAATGCCAACAGAAGCATGATGGGCGTTTCCACGCGAAGGCTCCTGGCAATCTCTCCGGTGGATTTATCGAATAGAAACAACGCAGTGATCAATAATGCCAGTTGCTCAATGATTTTTATCGAATAAGGTTCGTGCTGTTTTCGATTTGAGGCAATTATGAATAAATACGACGTTGATGCGGGGGCAGAGAGCAGTTGATATACCAATCTATAAAGAAGTAGGGCGGTAAGAAGGTGGAAAATCAAGAAAGGTAATCGAACGATCCATACGGACTGACCAAAATAGAGCCAGAGGCAGTGCCATGCTTCCAAAAGAGGGGGATAGCTGAGAAACTTAGATTCGGCACCGGGATTCGGCCAAAGTGGTGAGCAATATTTTCCGGTGTGGTGCCAAACCAAGGCTGGATCGAGGTTTTGAATTTCATCATTCCATGCAATTGGCAGGCGATCTAAATTGACGAGTCCCGCGATTAGATAAATTCCAACCAATAGGAAAATCCATGGAACGTTGAGTTTACCGATGGAAAGTGAGTTTTTCATGATTGTAATGCCCTTGGCTGAGCAAGAATTATCAGCGGTGAAATTAGGGGTCAATCCCTATTTCCCAAATGAAAAGGCGATTTTTTGCGATGGATCTTACTCGAATCGAATCAGAATGTAGTTTTTGTCTACGGCTTGTCCCTTGGAAACATTGATTGAGGCAACGACACCCGCGGTGGGTGATTTGATGGCATTTTCCATTTTCATTGCTTCAAGAACAAGGATTTTTTGACCTACCTCAACTGTATCGCCAGGAGAAACCAAAACATCGAGAACCAAACCTGGCATAGGCGCTTTGACTTCAGAAATCTTTTGAACCAATGCATTTTCTAGGCCCATAGATTTAAGAAGTTCGTCCATTGGCTCGGTAATTTTGGCGCTATATTTTTGGTTGTTATACAGTAATGTGACCGTTTTATTCGTTTTATCGATTCCAACGCATCGCACCTGAATGGTTTGATTTTTCGTTTGGATGAGAAGGGTATTTTCGGACTGGGGTATGAACGACACATTTGGGTTTGTCTGGGCTACCCATTGGTTATCAACTTTTACCAATTCGATTTTGCTGTTTTGAATGTCGACTTTCATGATTTACACATTTCTATCAATGACAAAATTCACTAAATTCTGCAATGATTGTTTGTCTTCTTTGTTGGCAGGGATAGATTCAAGTATTTCGAATGCGCGGTCGCGGAACTCATTCATTTTGATTTTGGCGTATGACATACCACCATGGATTGTTATGAATTCTATCACGTCCGTCAACTTTTGTTTCTCGTTGGTATTGGATCGAATCAATTTTTTGATTTTTCTCACATCAGACGGCGTGGCTTTTGAAAAAGCATGGATGATTGGGAGGGTTAATTTCCGTTCTTTAATATCAACGCCAGCGGGTTTTCCTGATTTGTTATCGCCAAAATCAAAAAGGTCGTCCCGAATTTGGAAGGCAAGGCCAATTTGTTCACCAAACTGTCTCATCTTCTTTTGAATTTCATTGTCGGGCGTGGTTGATGCGGCACCAATTTCACAGCAGGCTGCGATGAGCGATGCTGTTTTTTGTTTGATAATTTGAAAGTAAACTTCCTCGGTTGCATTCATGAAGCGCGCGCGTTCCAGCTGCAACAATTCCCCTTCGCTCATGTCTTTCACGGCGTTAGAGAGTACTTCAAGCATATCGAAATCGCGGTGTTCAACGGCCAGAAGCAACCCTCGGGAGAGGAGGTAATCGCCAACTAACACAGCGACTTTGTTTTTCCAAAGGGCGTTAATACTAAAGAATCCACGTCGTAAATAGCTTTCATCTACTACATCGTCGTGTACCAAGGTGGCAGTGTGTAGGAGTTCTACCAAAGAGGCTCCGCGGTAGGTTCTGATATTGATATCGCCGAATAATTTGGCGGTATACATTACGAACAAAGGACGAATTTGCTTGCCTTTTCGCTTAAGGATATAGTTGAGAACGATGTCTAATAAGGGCACGCGTGTTTTCATGCTCTGTTTGAACATGATTTCGAATGCGTTTAGCTCCTTTTCGATGGGTTTTTTAATCGCCTCTAACGATACACTCATGACGGTGTTGCGAAGGTAATATTTTCTTTGGGTGTATTGAATATTTGGCAGTAATTTGCTGTTATGATCTGGAAATGGGTTTTGGGATGTTTTTTCATTGGACTGGCCTCATGTGGGGTAATGAAACATAAAAAAGCAAATACTGAGATGACGGTAAACAAAGGAATACAGGTGGAAATCGTAGACAATGTGTCGAATGAGTTATGGAAGTTGCATCCCACTTTGCATTTTATGAGGGGTGAGTTGATGGCTATGGCCAAAGCTACGGGTGATTATTCAGCAAGTTCAGGTTCGATGGTGGATGATTCAGCAATGCGGGCAGATGCGCAACTGTTTTGGGACGATTTTGAAACAGAGTATATGATGTATTCGCCGAGTGAGGCTTTATTAAAACAATTGGATAGTGTGCTGCGGTCGAAGGTATTGAATGCGGGCAGCGGTCTAATTACTTTGCCAACTTTTCGAATGCTGATGATTGGAGGAAATTGGTGTTCGGATACTAGGATGGGATTGCCTCGTTTGTGTAAGGTATTGGATCAGTTGATGTTGACATCAGAAGGCAATGTGGTAATTTCAAAAACCGAATTGGAAGTGAGCAGTGTCCGTTTGATTTTGGATTATTTGCGCGTAGATCGCGATAAGAAATTTATAGAGTCTGACAAGGCCCATAAATATGTTTTACATGGGGGTTTATCTAATATTATGGATGGCAGTACCGGGGGAATCAATTTGAAACAGGAGAAAGCGGGTCGGGTTCCCGAGGTCGTATTTTCTCAGAAATTCGTATCGAGGAATACTGCAGAGGTGCTAGTTGACCAAGTAGACGATAGCTGGGTTTTTATGGGTAGCATTTTAGAAACGCCAATAAAAAGTTGGGAAGCTGATTTCTTAAAATTATTTGTTGAAACGGTGGATGCCTCGTTCTATCAAGACCTACAGTTCAAAAAGTAAAATCTCTTACTGAAATAGTAGGGGAACACTTTTTCTCTCTATTACTGTGGCTTGCCACAACTCAGAAAAGAATGCCATGCTGGTTGCGTATCGTTTTTTGAATTGCGTTGCTTTGACATACAGAGCGACGATTAGCGATATTCCGCAGATCAAAAACACATAAGCCAAAGAGGGTTTTAGTGCTGTGAGAATTCCATGAATGATATCCGACATTTCAGATTGGGCTGGGATATGAACTTGATTGGCAATGGCGACAAAAAATCCGACAAAACAAGCCAATGTAGCGATGGCGTAGAGTAAAAAGATTCTTTGATGTTGCCAAGCGCCCAATTGAATTCGCATATACATTTCATTTTCAGAACCCCTAAAATCGCCGGTAACAAAATTCACCAAACGCTCTCCTTTTTCGATGGTTTCTAGGGTGAAATCTTGGTCGGATAGTTCACCAAAGAAAGCCCTCGGGTTTGCGTCTGGTTTACGATAACCATGATCAGATAAAAACGTATGTTTTAACAGCTGGTCGTGCAGTGTTTGCCTTGTTAGACCGCTTTGCAGGTAAACAATTTTAAACGGATAAATAAACATTTTTATGAAGAAACTGAGGTGCGTTGGTTGATTTTTCTCAATGCGATGGTTAGGTCTGCCATGAGTGAGTCGTCTTCGAAGATACCATTACCGACGACAACAACATCGGCTCCGCATTCCCAAGCAGAGGCTGCTGAGAGAGGGGTTCTGATCCCCCCACCGACAAATACGAGTCCGTTTGTGCTGCTTTTGACGGCGTGAATTATGGATTGAGGAATGGGGTATTCGGCACCGCTTCCGGCATCGAGGTAAAACAATTGCATACCGAGTAATTCTCCGGCCATTGCAGTTGCTGCTGCGATATCGGGTTTGTTATTGGGTAATGGAAGTGTATTGCTGATGTATAGTGCTGATGTGAGTTTGCCACTTTCTACGAGCATATAGCCGGTTGGAATGGCTTCTAGGTTGCTCGATTTTACATAGGGGGCGGCTGCGACTTGCTTTGAAATTAGGAAATCAGGATTTCTACCAGAGATTAAGCTCATGAAAAGGATTGCATCGGCCTCTTTAACCACTTGCACTTCGTTTCCTGGGAAAAGGATAATATTTGGGGCGCCCAACGATTTAATTAGCTTGACACATTCAGCGGTATTACCAATTGACAGGTGGCTTCCTCCAACCAAAAACAAATCAATTCCAAAGGAAAGTGCTTTTTGTACTTGATCAATAATTTGATGAGAGGGGATGTCTGGGTCGCATAACAATGCCACACTTTTCTTGTGTTGGGCACGTCGATTTTTAAGTAGTTCTAATACCAAACCCATTGTACAAAGTAAGTGAATTTCCCTGGGACTTGGGGGATTGTGAGGTATGGGCGTGTTTTTTTTGTTTTTTTGTGAAATGTCTACTTTTTATGTCATACATAACTAATTGATAGACAGGTTGATACACGCGAAGCCCCGTCGTTGTTGGGTTCACATGTTTTCAACATGCTAAAGCCAAATTTATCAAGGGTTTGAGCGTTTTGTGTGGAAAACATGATTGTGTGGGAGGCATTTACTAGAATAGATTTGCTATTCACAAAAAACTTTTAAATCAATAAAATCATCACAACCCAATTGTAATAACCATGAGCCAACAAACTGTTAACACCAAGGGGCTAAATTTTGCCCGCATGAACACCGCCGATGGTGTATCTCCTTTCGATTTATTCAAGTACGATTATCGCACATCAGTCATTAAGAAGCCAGACGGTAGTGTGGTGTTTGAAATGAAGAATGTTGAGGTACCAGAAGGATGGAGTCAGGTAGCTACAGATATTTTGGCGCAAAAGTATTTCCGTAAGGCAGGTGTGCCTCAGGCGGATGGCAGTTTGGGAAGTGAAAGATCGGTAAAGGAGGTTGCTCATCGTCTTGCTGCATGTTGGAGACATTGGGGTGAAAAGTATGGTTATTTTGAAAATACATCTGATGCTCAGGTGTTTTATGATGAATTGATTTATTCGTTGTTGAATCAGGAATCGGCTCCTAATTCACCACAGTGGTTCAATACAGGCTTACACAACAGTTATGCAATTACGGGCAAACCACAGGGTCACTATTTTGTAGATCCTGATACGGAAAAGTTGATGAAGAGTACTTCGGCTTACGAGCGTCCTCAACCGCATGCTTGTTTCATTTTGTCGGTTGACGATGATTTGGTAAACGAGGGTGGTATCATGGATTTGTGGGTTCGTGAAGCGCGTATTTTCAAATATGGTTCTGGTGTAGGAACCAACTTCAGCAAGGTTCGCGGATCTGGTGAGAAGTTGAGTGGTGGCGGAACAAGTTCTGGTTTGATGAGTTTCTTGAAGATTGGCGACCGTTCTGCGGGTGCTATCAAGAGTGGCGGAACTACACGTCGTGCCGCTAAGATGGTCTGCTTGGATTTGGATCACCCAGATGCCATGGAGTTCATCAAATGGAAGAGTACAGAAGAGCGCAAGGTGGCTGCATTGATTGCTGCTGGATATTCTAACGATTACGAAGGCGAGGCCTACAATACGGTGAGCGGACAGAACAGTAACAACTCTGTACGTATCCCACATAGTTTCTTCCACAAGTTGGAAAAAGGCGAAAGCTGGGATTTCATTGCACGTTCTAACGGCGAAGTCATGAACAGCATGCCTGCCAAAGAAGTTTGGGATGCAATTGGTGATGCTGCATGGGCTTGTGCGGATCCAGGGGTTCAGTACGACGATACAATCAATGAGTGGCACACTTGTCCAGAGGGCGGAAGAATCAACGCTTCTAACCCATGTTCTGAGTATATGTTCTTGGACAACACGGCTTGTAACTTGGCTTCATTGAACTTGAGAAAATTCTTCCATGAGGACAGCAAGACGTTTGACATGGAGAAATTCGAGTACAGTGCACGTTTGTGGACTACAGTATTGGAAATTTCTGTGTTGATGGCTCAGTTCCCATCAAAGGAAGTGGCTCAGTTGAGCTATGATTATCGCACATTGGGATTGGGTTATGCCAACTTGGGTTCTGTATTGATGAGCGCGGGTATTCCTTACGATTCTTCTGAGGCTACAGCAATTTGCGGAGCGATCACAGCAATTTTGACAGGAACGGCTTATGCGACATCAGCGGAAATGGCTGCTGCGAAAGGTCCATTCCGTATGTACGAGAAAAACAAGAAGCATATGTTGCGCGTTATCCGCAACCACAGATATGCAGCATACAACACACCTTTGGCATTTGAAGGATTGGGAATTAAGCCCGTTTGTTTGGATGAGAAGCATTGCCCAGATTACCTGTTGAAAGCAGCTTGTAACGCTTGGGACAAAGCAGTACAGTGGGGTGAGAAGTACGGTTTCCGTAACGCTCAATCTACCGTTATTGCTCCAACTGGAACCATCGGATTGTTGATGGATTGCGATACAACGGGTATCGAGCCTGACTTTGCTTTGGTGAAATATAAGAAATTGAGCGGTGGTGGTTACTTTAAAATTGTAAACCAAACGGTGCCAGTGGCATTGAAGCATTTGGGTTACGATGTCAAGCAAACACAGGATATCGTAGATTATGCGAAAGGACATCAGACATTCAAGGGTGCGCCTCACATCAATCACGATAGCTTAACGGCTTTGGGTTTCAACGATGCAGATTTGGCGAAATTGGAGTCAGAAGCACCGATGGCATTTGAGATCGGATTCGTATTTAACCAATATTCATTGGGCGAAGAGACTTTGCAGCGTTTGGGCTTTGATTCAGCGCAGTACAACAATCCGCGTTTCAACATGTTGCAGGCTTTGGGCTTTACTAGAGAGCAAATTGCTGAGTGTAATGATTTCGTTGCAGGAACAATGACCATTGAAGGTGCGCCTCATTTGAAGGAAGAGCATTATTCAGTATTTGATTGCGCGAACAAGTGTGGTAATAAAGGAGTTCGTTTCATTCATGCCAATGCACACATTCGCATGATGGCATCGGCTCAGCCATTTATTTCTGGAGCAATCAGTAAGACCATCAACTTGCCAAATGAGGCTAATGTCGATGAAATTAAAGAGTGCTACCATTTGAGTTGGACTTTGGGATTGAAGGCGAATGCTTTGTACCGCGATGGTTGCAAATTGAGTCAGCCTTTGAGCAACAAGTCTGAAACTTCAGAAGACAATACAGAAGAGAAAGCAACGGCTTCAACGGACAGTGCTGCTGCACCGAAGGTTGCGAGTGTTGGTGAGTTGACGCCTGAGATGGTTTTAGAGGCTGCTAAGCGCATTTTGAGTGAGAGTCCTGATACGAAGTTCAAACGTCAGTTATCGAACATCGTAGAGAAGAAGCGTTTGCCAAACCGCAGAAACGGATTTACCCAAAAGGGCCGTGTGGGAGGTCAGACAATTTTTGTTCGTACGGGAGAGTATGATGATGGAACTTTGGGAGAGATCTTCATTGATATGCACAAAGAGGGTGCGAGTTTCCGCAGTTTGATGAACTGTTTCTCAATTGCGGTTTCAGTGGGCTTGCAGTACGGTGTGCCTTTGGAGGAGTTCGTAGACAAGTTTGCATTCACTCGTTTTGAGCCAAGTGGTATGGTTGAAGGTCATCCTAACGTGAAAAACGCGACATCGATTGTAGATTATATCTTTAGATTGTTGGGCTTTGAATATTTGCGCAGGGAGGATTTGGTACAGGTGAAGCCAAGCGATTTGCGTGCACCTGAGGCTGTTGAGGCACCGGTTGTTAGCGAATTCCGTCCGGTATTCAATCCAGAGCCAGCACCAGCGGTTTCAGCGGCGCCAACAGTGGTTTCAAGTGAGCCTTTGCCTAGCAAGTTTGATATGCAGGACCACATGAGAGAGATTCAGAGCGATGCTCCGGCGTGTAACGTTTGCGGTCATATTACGGTTCGCAGCGGAACATGTTATAAGTGCTTGAACTGTGGAAACAGTTTGGGTTGTAGCTAAGCGAAGCGAGGATTTGCAGGGAATTGCAATTCTTGAAAAAATTTGATAATGTGGGGACCCCCAGCGGCGCAGCCGCTGGGGGTCCTTCTTTTTAAAAATTTCCCATCCCCCCAACCCAAAACAATTTAACTTTGTAAACATTACAATTATGGCTTTCGAAAAAGTAAAACGCAGCGACAATTACAGTGAATGGTATAATAACCTAGTTAAAAATGCCGACCTAGCAGAGCATAGCGCCGTGAAAGGTTGCATGGTCATCAAACCCTATGGCTATGCCATCTGGGAGAAAATGCAACGTCAACTCGATGATATGTTCAAAGAAACAGGTCACGTCAATGCCTATTTCCCGCTGTTCGTCCCCAAAAGCCTCTTCGAAAAAGAAGAAAAAAATGCCGAAGGCTTTGCCAAAGAATGCGCCGTGGTTACCCACTATCGCCTTAAAGCAAACCCTGATAAACCTGGTCATTTGATGGCCGACCCCGATTCCAAATTGGAAGAAGAACTTATAGTACGTCCTACCTCAGAAGCCATCATCTGGAATACATACAAGAATTGGATTCAGAGTTATCGCGATCTACCTATTCTAATTAACCAATGGGCCAATGTGGTTCGATGGGAAATGCGCACCCGATTGTTTTTGCGTACTGCAGAATTCTTGTGGCAGGAAGGACATACCGCGCATGCAACCAAGGAGGAAGCTTTGGTGGAAGCCCGTAAAATGTTGGAAGTGTATTCTGAATTTGCGGAAACCTTTATGGCTGTGCCAGTAATCAAAGGCGTAAAAACCGAAAAAGAACGCTTTGCAGGTGCTGATGATACCTATTGTATTGAAGGGATGATGCAGGATGGAAAAGCGCTGCAAATGGGAACAAGTCACTTTTTGGGACAGAATTTTGCGAAGGCTTTTGATGTGAAATTTCAAAGCAAAGAAGGTAAGTTGGAATATGTTTGGGCTACTAGCTGGGGCGTTTCTACCCGATTGATGGGTGCGTTGATAATGACACATAGCGACGATGAAGGGTTGGTATTGCCACCAAAATTGGCACCGATTCACGTTGTAATTGTACCAGTTTATCGCAGTGATGAAGATTTAGAGAAGATCAAAGAGGCCATGAAGCCACTGTCGGTTCAATTAAAAGCATTGGGATTAACGGTTAAGTTTGATGATCGCGATACCTACAAGCCTGGCTATAAGTTTGCTGAGTGGGAATTGAAGGGTGTACCTGTTCGCTTAGCGGTGGGTATGCGTGATTTAGAGTCTGGCACGGTTGAAGTCGCTCGTCGTGATACCAAGGAGAAGTTTGTTGTCGCCATGGATGATCTCCAACCTCGCATCGTTTCGTTGATGGATGAAATTCAGCAAAATTTGTTTGATCGCGCAGCAAAATATCGTGAAGAGAAAACCCAGGAGGTGAACAGTTGGGATGAATTTTTGGAGGTGATCAACGTAAAAGAGGGGTTTGCCATTGCACATTGGGATGGAACGGGAGAGACCGAAGAGAAGATCAAGGAATTGACCAAGGCCACCATTCGTTGTATTGCGATTGATCAGAAATTGGAAGATGGGGTTTGCGTATACTCAGGAAAGCCAAGCACGGGCAGAGTGGTATTTGCGAAAGCGTATTGATTGCAAGTATTTTGACTGCTAACTAACGCAAAAATATCGTTTAATCGATGGTTGCCTGCTTACGGTTACTTAGGTAAGCTTGGGTAAAAATGGCACCTAGGATGATGGATGCGCCGGTGTAAAACCAGATATTGAGGTCTTTGTTTTCGTTGAAAATCACAGCACCTAAGACGATGCCATAGATTGGTTCGAGGTTTACGGTGAGGTTAGCGGTAAAGGCACTAAGCTGATTTAGGGCATAGGTTCCCAAGTAAAAGGTGAGGTTAGTGCATAGCAATGCGAGCAGAATAATCCAAATTAAATCCCAAGGACCGGATGCGATATTTTCTAACGAGAGAGAATCAAAATTCAGGGAAGGCAGCCAAGGAATATGGTCGGTTGAAATTAGGGCGACAACTACTGACAAAACGAGAGCTCCCGAAATCATTTCTAAGGTTGAGATGGCAAGGGGTTTGGCACGATGAATATTGGCCTTATTGAGTGTAGTAAAAGTAGCGGCGAGAGCGGCACTTAAAAGACCGGTGATTACCGCCCATCCATAAGAAACATCGCCGACTTTGGCCACGTGACCTGGTTGATTTTCGGGCAGTGAGAAATAGATAAACAGGATTCCGAGGACCACAATCAGGCCCATATAAATATCTCTTTTGGAGAAGGGCTGTTTGAGTACAAGAGGTTCAATGATGGATGCAAAGAAGGATGCGGAGCCCAAGCAGGCCAAGGTCACGGAGACAGAATTGCCCAATTTGATGCTACCATAAAAGGTAAGCCAATGTGCGCAGACCAGTAGTCCAATGCCAAAAAAGATAAATATCGTATGAAGAGAAAGTCCTTTAAGCGACTTCCAAACGGGGGGCATCAACAAATAAATGATGGCGGTAAGCATCATTCGATGCCAAACCAAGGTAATGGAACCATAAGAAATGAGTTTGCCGAGGATGGCTGTAAACCCCCAAAGGAACACGGCAACATGCAGTGCGATAAATGCTTTGGTTCTAGGAGAAGTTTCGGAAGCCATAACCTGTTTAAAAAATCAAGGCCGCTGATTAAAGCGGCCAGGATGTTGGTATATAAAAGCGCGTAACAGTTGGCGTTATCGAAATAACCGATAACAATACAAATATAACGATTTTGGAAAAAATTGCAAAATAATTTAATTGAATTTTCCTTTGTAACGGTCTTTGATTTCGTTCACAATGGTGCGCAATTCTTGTTCTTTGTCTTTGTTCATCACCAATAAAACCTCATCGGATTCAACGATCACAATGTTGTCTACGCCATTCACTACAATTAACTTATTGGAGTTGTTGAATACCATTGATTCTGAGGTGTTATAGGTGTGGATGTTCTTTCCAATGAGTGCATTGTTTTTATCGTTTCGCTCACTCACATCCCACAAACTCTTCCAGGTTCCCAAATCGTTCCAGCCAAAATTGGCGGGCATCACAAAAACGTCCTTCTCTTTTTCGAGTACGCCATAATCGATGCTAATGCTCGGAGTGAGCGCATAGGCCTGCTCTAATTGGTTGTTGTATTCTGGACTGTCTGGGTGCACATCGGCAAAAATCTGATAGATTTCAGGTAGATGCTTTTCGATGCTATTGTTGATGGCTTTTATACTCCATACAAATATGCCGGCGTTCCATAAGAACTCTCCGCTTTCTAGGAAGCTTTTGGCGATTTCTTCGGAGGGTTTTTCAGTGAAAGTTTTTACGCGATGTAAACCACGAGGATCTAATTCAGGATTGAACTGGATGTATCCATAGCCTGTATCGGGGCGGGTTGGCTTAATACCTAAAGTGACCAAAGCATCGTTGTTGGCGGCAAAATCCATCGCTTGTAGCGAAGTTTCGATAAAAGCCATTTCATTGCTAATGAGGTGATCGCTAGGTGCAACCAAGCAAACGGCATCAGGATTCAGCGTTTGGATATGTCGGTTCGCAAGGGCAATACAAGGTGCGGTATTTTTCGCTAGGGGTTCGTGCAAAATCCTAGAAATATGCATTTCGGGGATATGTGATTGCACTAGGGGGACATAATCTGTATTGGTAACCACGAAGATGTTCTCTTGCGGTACCATATGACTAAATCTGTTGTAGGTCTGTTTGATGAGGGATTCCCCGGTCCCCATAATATCGATGAATTGCTTGGGGAAACTCTTTTTACTTACTGGCCAGAACCGACTGCCGATTCCTCCGGCCATTATCAAAACGTAATTGTTTTTATTTAGACTCATAAAATACCCTCTTTGTAGAGGTCGTGCAAATGTACCATTCCAAAGTAAATAGTTTGTTGTGTTATAATAATTTGGGTGATTTTCTTCTCTTGCATCAATGCGGCAACTTCTGTGGCCATAATCTCTGTTTCTACCGTAATTGGCGATTTCCCCATGATGTTCTCGGCCGAAAGATGATCAAAGGTGTCGTGGTTTTCTAACATCCTACGAATATCCCCATCTGTCACGATGCCTATCACTTTGTTATTGTCATCCACCACGGCAGTTGCGCCCAATCGGTTTTTAGTGATTGTAAGAATGACATCTTTCCAGGGGGAGGAGGCATGTACTGAAGGTTTGGCGTTTTGTTCGGCGATGCTACCACATTGTAAATAGAGTCGCTT
>CANHXF010000023.1 GCA_947464515.1 Flavobacteriales bacterium | reverse complement strand
GGTGCGATGCCTTCTTTTCTGCAAATGGTGTTAATGGATTCATCACCACGCAATCCTGAAATAACAATTCTGATTTTTTCCTCAGAGCTAAATTTACGCTTGGTTCGTCGGCGAATATCCTTGATAACCGCCTCCGCATTTTTTGGTTCTTTTTCTTTCATTGTAAGCAATTTATGGTTTTTAAGTATAACTTTGTTTAGTCACACTTATGTCCACTTTATGCTGACGATCTACAGTTAATCTGTTACAATTAGTTTAGAGGATGATGATTGGTTGTTGTTGATGATTATCATCATGTAAACTCCTTTCGAAATATTTTTCAATTGGATTGTTTTATTCTCTAAATATTTAAAATCGATCTCCTGTCCACTCAAATTGTAAAATTTAAGTATGTCGCTATCTTCTATGATTTTAGAAAGATTAAATGTTGGATTCGCTAGTGAAATTGGATTAGGATGTATTGTTAACGATTCATTCTGCATAAATAAAGACTTGGCCGAGTTGACGTCTGATGTTAAAGGAATAAAAGGATTATTGTTAATCAATGGCATTCCATTTGAAATTCTATTTCTTTCCTCTTTAATATGATTGTTATTGAAATCTTGATTTGGCGGGGGCAAAGGAGGGAAATAATTAATACTTCCACTGTATGCTGTACTCAATTCGGGCATCCATCTAGAAATGTGACATGGACTTGAATCACGGCAAGAATTGTCCCCAAACAGTTGTTTGGGAATAATTGAGCCAGATCCTAGGATTGGTTGTATTTTAGGTCTTGTTCTTTGAGGAATAGTGCAGCTTGTGTAATACCAATAGTTAATATTTTCACCAACATACCAATCTGCAGCATCAATTGACGGGCTGCTATTACACAGGTCTTCCTTAGCAAACATATTTCCAGCTGGAGAATTATTTGAGCCGATATTGGTAATATTGGTATACGGATTAAAAACCCAATCTGTACTCACGTTAAAATTGCTGTTGCATTCAATTTTCAAGTTTGAACTCGATTCGCTCACTTTTAGTGCGATGTTTTTATTGTTTTCGAAAGCCTGGGCATTTGTTTCGTTTTTATAAATTATTGATTTACCTATTGTACTTAAATAATCACTGTTTATTATTGAGATGCCATGAGAGAATCTACTGAGATCATTTATTTGAATCTTATTTTGGATGATTTGAAATTGTGATACACCATTCATTGTAATTCCGTAATTGCCATCGAGTTGGTAAATCGGTTCTTGCCCGATGTTACTACTTTCAATGTTGATTTCATTTGCGTATAGAATGATGTTATTTCCATTCGCAAAATGCATCGCGTGTCGACAATCATTAAATTGATTATTCAGTACTTTTATTGGATAACCAGTGTAATAACTTGGTGTGAGGTAGACAGCATCAATTCCTACACTCAATGATTGGAATAAACATGGAGGCTCTGTTTGTGATGCAGGGTGACATTCTTTCGAATTATTTACGTTTCCTTGATTTTTAAGTACGTTAAAATTCGAATTTATTGCTTTTATCCCGGTTCCACGATATGTCCCCGAAACTGCATTGGAAGACGCGTATGAATTAACAAATTGAGACCCCCAAATATTTAATCCATTGATATTATATAAGTAAATGTGATTGTTTAATGCTTCATTAAACCCTACTTCCACAGAGTGCTGGTAATTGAAAATGGTTTTAATGATTTTTGAAGTGTTATAATTGTCGTTCAACATTTCAATGCCATTTTGGCAATTCGTAAATTTTGCGTCATTCCCAAGTGAACTTCCAATGCTGATTTTGGAAAAAGGATTTGTTTTAATTGCTGTAATTGCATCCTTAATCTCAGCTGATCCCATTAGCAACTCTGCTTTTGGACTTCCAAATGTACTCGATTTTAATTCAATACCTTCCCAACTACCATTACAGTCTGCAATGCCCCTCAAAACAACTGCATTTTCGATTATTACTTTCCCTCCTGGTTCTACAACAATATTTTTCATTGGTTGTCCACTGTAGGCAATTTCATTCCCAAATTCTTCGACATGTGGAAATTGTAAATTGACATTTTGGCCTCCCAAAAATTTCAACGTGTAACCTGGTTCTACAATTATGCGGCTTCCTACAATCCCACTTCCTCCGATTTGCATTGTGGTAGGATTACCAGGTGTTGTCATTGACCATTGCTGTAAACTAAAATCGTGTCCATTTGGGACATTGGAGATGAATTCATTTGCGTTATTGACGGCATTTGCTTGGCATGGGCTTCCCCACAAAGCAATGTCTAAATCTTCATTGTCTGAGAATATTGATGTGTTGTAGTTGTTTCCAGCAGTGATATATCTTCCATTTTTAGTTACCAATAATTCGAAAGGACAAATTCCACTTGGTCCGATGCCGAGTTTGATTGAGCCCCACTTTTGGGTATGTGAGGATCTATCAATCTTTTGTAAGAAATAGTGGTTGGTTACAGTGGTAGGATGGTCAGTATTGTTTGTAAGCACAATAAAGTCATCGTCTAAATCCAATGCGATTCTAGGATAGTAGTCCGATCCTGATGCGTGGCCATAGTTATTTATGACTTGGGTTGTCCCACTTAGGAAAGTATCTAATGTAAAATTTACTGGATCGAATTTTAATTCTCTAACGTAGATATCTCCTGCAATCAATTGATCTGCACCACTAGGCCCAGTTCCATTTTTTCTTTCCGTCGAACATGTCGTGCTGCCAGAAAAAAACATGTAATTCCAAAGTTCTAGACCTCCGATATTTCCATTTTTTGTTTGACATATATCATACCCTTTAAAATTGTATGTTAACGCCGGATTGGGTGTGGCTGGTAAAATACTTAAGTCTCCAAATTGGGGAATGGAGGAATTTTGGCTACTTGGATTAGAATAATGTTTAAGTTTGTAAAAATTAATTGTTGATAGCGATAAGTTTGCTGCGCCATAATAGACGTTGAAATTTCTTACAAATGTTGGGTAACTATCGCCATTATCGCTCCAGCCCGTAAATGCAATACCTGTTGGTTGTTCATTTTTGATTTTTGGCATATCTCTCGAAGAACTGCCACTGGAATATAACAGGCACAGCCCAAATATTTCCCCCGTAATATTTGTGCCATTTCCCAACATTGTAGTAGTTAAATTTTCAAGTTGTTCGTCAAACTGAAAAATAGCCATTTGATTGTTTTTATGGCCCACACCTATATATCCTGTAAAGTTATTTGTGTTTACGTGAACAATGTCGTTGATTTGGTAGTTGTATGTGGAATAGTAATCAAAAATTCGTGGAAAGTTTTGAGCAACATTGCCTTGTTTGTCGACTTTCAATACGAAAATTTTAGAGCCTTGATAATAATAACCAAACGCTAAAAATCCATCATTAGTTTCTATGACTTTCGTATGGATTTCGGCCCCTTCAATAATTGCTGAATCAATAATTGCAGGAAATCCAAATGGAGCAATTTTTGCATATTTACCCGGCTTAAGGAACTGATGCCATTGAACATTAAAATATTTATCGTATTTGATGAGTCCAGGAAATTCTTGGTGTCCGTTTAAGGCATTGACAGATTGTTCAATTCGAGTAGTGAAAACAAATCCGCCATCTTCTGTCTCAACACCTCCATAATGCCAATCCTCGAGGGTCTGGATGCTCATGGAATTGTATAGTCGTGTTAGAATAGGTGTTCCTCTTTGATTAATAATGTTAGGGCTCGAAGTCTGAGCAATAACATTTTGAGTAACGCAAAGAGCAAATAGGGAGATTAGCAGTTTGGCGATTGTAACGGATTTAATATTTATCATCATATTTTTTCGGGTTAATAGAACAGTGGCATCTCAATAATTAGCCTAACCTATTGTGCCCACAACTTTAGCTCAGTTTTGATGATATCATTATCTCATTAATGATGTTAAATGAATTTTTTCTGGTATATTTTATGTCATTAAAAAGTATATAAATTTTGGTTATAAATAATATTAATTAGTACTATTAATAGTCCATTGTGCCTTTGCGTGTTATGTGTAAGTAGGCCTGAAATTCGGACTGGATAAAATTCGGCAAAAAACCCGAAATTTCCCCAGTCAAATGAAAAAAAGCACATACACCGAGGGCCAAATAGTAAAAGCCTTCAAAGAAGAAGAAAGCGGCCGATCTGTTAACGATATCAGTCGTGAACTTGGCATTAACTGGAATAATCGGACTAACATTCACCTCTTCATCGGATAGAAATTGACCCCCATTATAAAGGCAAATTTATCAAGTACAAGACGGAGTTAAACATTGGTAACATTGGGTGTTTTGGATTGTAAGTAGTTCAGATGAAGTGGGGACAAATTTGAGCGACTAAGTGGTGCTATCTTCGGCGTTTTTCCCACCTGAGGTGAGGAGATTCATCCGCGTTCGTTGCGTTTTGGATTGAGTTGACGGAATATTCTATTTTCTATTTTTCAAGTAATTCACTCTAATGCATTCTGCCACATCATTGAAGTATCTTATGTAAAATACTAAGCCCTTGTGATCATGGATACATATTTCAGATTGTCCATTATTGAAATGAACTTGAAATTTCATAAATTCGTATTATGACTGAATTTTCATCCACAGAGGAAAGAGTGGCTTTTTACTTGCAGCAGATGAAAAAAGCTATGCCTGAAATCAAGCGCCAAATAAAAGTATATGAGGATTCGGTGAGGTCTGGGAAAAGTAAAAAGAATAAAATTACAATAAGCAGGAATGTCTAAGCCAATTTTATTGGTTATTGCGGGTTGTAATGGCTCTGGTAAATCTTCATTTTCAAGATTATTAGCCGCTGAAGATTTTGAACCTTTTGATTATGACTTCCATTATTTAAAGTATTACAAGGAACTGTTTGATTCGGATATCCGCGATTTAATGGCTCATAACTTGGCATTCGGAGAATTGCAAAATAGAATTGGTCAAGCAATAATGAGCAATGCCAATTTCTGCTACGAGACCAATTTTAACTATACACCAATGCATTGGCCCGCAATTTTTTAAAAAAATAATTTTGAACTTCGATTAATCTATTTGTGTTTAAATTCGATTGAAGAGGCCCAAAAACGAGTAGATATTCGTGTGGAAAATGGAGGCCATTTCGTTTCTAAAGAGGAGATAGAAAAAAGATATTTTGATGGGTTTTCAAACTTGAATAGCCAATTTCAGCAATTCACGAAAGTAGATTTATTTGAGACAAGTATTTACGGGGAACCTCCTTCGCATATACTGACTGTTGAGAATTCCTGCGTAACACAAACCTCAATAACTCCCCACTATCTCAAAGAATTGATTCCGGAAATATTAAAAATTTCATAAATTCGTTTAGTTGAAAAAAAAACGCTGACGACAAACCCTATTTGTCGCTGCAAACTGACACATCCCGGTAGGAGCTATTTACACACAAAAATGGCCAATGTTGCCATTGGTTAAATCCATAGTCAGCATCATTGACTTACCTCTACGAAGGGGGCAAAAAATTGCGAAATATCGCCGTTTTTGAAAGGGGGTACAGATAAACCAATTTATTACTGCAAACTACAATTGTCCAGTGCGATTTCTAGGGCTTGCTGAATTTGCTCCACCGGTGCAAAGCAGGTCTGATTTGCGCATACCTCGATTTGCTTTTTCTGCGCCCCATTTTTGAATTCGATGGTTGTCCAACTGGGCAAGTGCTTTGCAATTTCTAGCGTTTCGGCCGATGTCCATTCTCCCTTTGGGTTGTTGGCGTTGTTTTCCAATTTGATGTGGCAGCCGCCGAGGGTGATGGCTTGCGCGAGTTTCGACCAATTGAAATACCAGCCGGGGTTTTGAATCATTGACTTGGTGACCTGATTTAGCAGGGTTTTCGACAGTTCAATATATTCCAGATTCGATGTCATTGTCCCCACTTGAAACAGGCAGTGGGCCAGCACGGAATTGGGTGAAGCAATCACATCGTCGTTTAAATCGCTTTTTCTCACAATCAGCGCCTCGCCGTTGTCGGGTGTAAAGGCCAATTGCTGGGTTTGGGGATTGTAAAATAGCTCGATGGATTTCTGGATTAGGATTTCCGCTTTTGCCAGGTAGTCTTCGTTTTTTGTGATGGTGTAGGCGGACAGCAATCCTTCGCAGAAACAGGCGTAATCCTCTAGGAAGCCGGAGATTTTGGTGATGCCATTTCGATGGATGCGCAGCAGTTCATTGTTCTGCCAGAATGTAAGCCACATCCAATCGGCCAGGGCTGTTGCTTTCTCGCTGTAGTTTGTGTTTTGCAGGAAAAGTGAGGCATCGGCCAAGGCTTTGAGGTATAGGGCATTCCAACTGCAGATCGCTTTATCGTCGAAGCTCGGACGAATCCGGCTGTCTTGGTATCGTTTGATTTTTTGTTTGATGCTGAGCAGTCGTGGATGATACTCGGCGGCGGTGAGTCCGGATTTTTCTAGCACTTGCAACGGCGCTAGGGGTTGATGCAGGATGTTATAGCCATGTTCCCAGTTGCCATCTTTTTGGATGTTGAATTGGATTTCGGCCAGGGCGAATTCCTCCTCGCTGAGGATGGTGAGGAGTTCTTCACGGGTAAAGACGTAAAACTTGCCTTCCATGCCTTCTGAATCGGCATCCAGGGCGCTTCCGTAACCGGCGTGGGTATGATTTGGCCCCTCGCTCCGCTCGGGGCCAGCCTTCAATGCTTGACCATCCTTCAACCCAAGTTCCTCCTCGCAAAAATGAATACACTCCTCTGCAATTTGTTTGTACAACGGCGCATCACTCCATGCAAAGGCCCTGGCATACAAGGAAATCAACTGCGCATTGTCGTACAGCATCTTCTCAAAATGCGGTGCAAACCATTGGGCGTCTGTGCTATATCGACAAAAACCGCCACGAATCGTATCGTAAATGCCGCCATTGCTCATTTTTATTAGGCTCAAATGCAGGAAATCCTTGGCACTTTCATCGCCGGTGAGCAGGTGGTAATCCAAGATGTATTCGTACTGACCGGGCAATGGGAATTTGGGCGCGCGATTGGGTCCGCCATCCACCCAGTCCAAGTTCTCGGCAAGGGTTGTGAATTGTTCCAGCAGTTGGGCGCGATGCAAAGGGTCCGAACTCTCCGAATCCCAGCGGTTCAGCGCATCCAACTTCTGCTGAATCTTACCCGCGTAATCATGGGCCTTGTCCGGCTCCTCCCGATACACCTTCGCCAATTGCTCGATGATCTGCTGCCACTGCTGTTTTGGGAAGTAGGTTCCCGCATAAATCGGCTGCCCGTTGGGAAGACAAATGGCGTTCAAGGGCCAACCACCTCTGCCTGTCATGAGCTGACATGCATCCATATAAACCATGTCGATGTCCGGCCTTTCCTCCCGATCCACCTTGATACTAATCAAATGATGATTCATGATTTCGGCGGTTTCGAAGTCCTCAAAACTCTCGTGCTCCATCACGTGACACCAATGGCAGGTGCTGTATCCAATGCTCACCAAAACCAATTTATTTTCGGCCTTGGCCCGCTGCCAGGTGAGGTTGCTCCATTCCTCCCAAGCCACCGGATTGTAGGCGTGCTGAAGCAGGTAAGGGCTGCTGGCGTGAATGAGTGCGTTGGGTTCGTTTTGTAATGAATTGTGGTTTGATGGCGGCGATTGGGTCATTTTTGCTTGGGCTTCCTTAACTTTGTTACTATACGATGAAATCGTTTTTCAAAGGTCGTCTCGGAATACTAATTCTCATCACAATTGTGACGATTCTTCCGAATTATGCCCAAACGGACAGTGCTGTCGCATCGCATCGCATCAACCAAGATACCTCGATTTTGAAAAAAATGGGTACGGAAGTTTCCAATGCGGTGGGGGATTTGTTTAATACCAAGCGTGATTCCAATGCGTTGGTTTTCGCTTTCGACACAAAAGAGCAGGCGCTGGATACTTTGATTTTTTGGTTGCTCATGAAACGACCTTCGATGGGGAATGGGTATTTGCCCAAACAGATTTTTATCGATCAATGGAGATCCCACGATACCGCAACATTCCTCAAGGTGGTTGAGGGGAATTGGCTCACGTATCAGTTTCATTTTAAGAAATCGCTGTTGAAAACACAATTAATGATGAAGCGGAGTAAGGTGAATTTTAAAATGGCGGAAGTGGTGCCGCGGCCAAAGGTTACGTTGAGTGTGGCGGGCGACGGGATCACCAAATATGATTATACGGTGAAATATAAAAAGTTAAAGTATGTTTTGTCGTTTCAACTTTGGTGGATCGATGGGAAAGGGTATTGGGTAAACGAAGTCACATGGGGTATCGGCGTATAATTGGTGTTGTTATTGCCTTAAATTTTTGGGTGCTGGGTTTGTCTCAGGCCAATTCTGTCGCGGATTCATCAACCATTAAGCAGAACGCCATCGTTCAGCCGTTTCTATTAAAGTGCGTTTCGGGCGAATTCGTGGGTATGTCAACCTATCCTGAAGCCAAGGGAATGATTGTCGTTTTTACCTGCAATCACTGTCCATTTGCCAAATTGTACCCAGAGCGAATGAACGAATTGTATCGAAAATATGCAGCCCAAGGGATTCCGTTGTTAGCAATCAGTAGCACCGATACTGTGTTGTTTGAGGAGGATGGGTTTGCAGAGATGCAGAAAATATCGCAGCAACAAGGGTTTATTTTTCCTTATCTATTTGATGCAGAGCAAACGGTGGTTCAAGATTTTGGGGCGCAAAAAACACCGCATGCATTTGTACTTTCGCGCTCGGAAGAGGGGTGGAAAATTGTTTATTCTGGCAGCATCGACGATAATGGTGCGGATCCATCGGCGGTGAAACACAAGTACGTGGAAGACGCTGTGAGGGCTGTGTTAAAGCACAAAAAAGTAAAAGTCGCTCATACCTCTAGCATTGGCTGTTTCATTCATATTCGAAAGAATTAAACGATGCGCGAAATTTGTCGTCTTAGATGTATATGTTTTGAGTTCTCCTGTATTCCGAGGTAATTCCAGTAATCGTCGTCAAAAAGAGTTTAAAGAAATGTACAAGAAATTAGGACTCTGGGCCGTTATCGCAATTTGTCAGATTGTGAGCGTCCAACAAACCCAAGCACAATCGGCGCGTAACGTAATTTTGGTGATTGCCGATGATTTGGGTAGTGATTTTTGCGGCTTTAGCGCCTATCATTTGGATACGGTGAAAATGCCGAATGTTCGCAGACTTTTGGCGCGTGGCGTACATTTCGAAAATCTTTGGTCGAACCCGTTGTGTTCCCCCACTAGGTCAGGAATTATTACCGGACGTTATAGTTTCAGGACTGGCGTAGGGGATGCCATCGGCGGTTTGGGAGAAGCGGAGTTGGACACGGGTGAGTTAACGATTCCTCGTATATTGAAGCGCAGCAATGCAAATATCGGCACCGCGAACATTGGAAAATGGCATTTACAGGCGGCTAGCCCCAAAACAAATTGGAAATTCCCTAATGCCATGGGTTACGATTTGTTCGCCGGGAATTTTGTGGGGACGCTTCCCAATTATTCGAGTTATATGCACGTCATCAATGGGGTGGGAGCCACGAGTACCAATTATGCAACCACAGAACAAGTGAATGAAGCCGCGGCATGGATAAAAACGCAAAAAGACAAGCCGTTTTTTCTGTGGTTGGCCTTCAATGCCCCGCATACGCCTTACCATTTGCCTCCGGCGGGATTGCATAGTTACACCTCGCTTACGGGAACTGCGGCGGATATTTCTGCCAACAAATTGTTGTATTTCAAGGCAATGGTAGAAGCCATGGATCATGAGTTGGGTCGGTTGTTTGATACATTGCAGAAGTATAATTTGTGGGACAATACGGATATTATTTTCATTGGCGACAATGGCGATGATCCGGCAGTGGCTCAAAGCGGGTCGGCCAAAGGCAGCGTTTACAACGACGGCGTTTCGGTGCCTATGATTATCTCCGGACCTACGGTGGTGGCACCCAATCGTTCAACAACGGCCATCGTGAATACACAGGATTTGTTTGCCACGATTTTGGAATTGATGAAGGTCAGTAATTGGTCGTCGCAGATTTCTGCTTCCAAGCCGGTGGATTCAAAAAGTTTGATGCCCATCATCAAAAATCAGAGCAATAAGGTCAGGGATTGGACATTTACGGAGGTTTTTAAAAACACACCCGCAACTGGCGATGGCAAGGCGATGCGGGATTCGGATTACAAATTGTTGGATTTTGATAACGGAACGCAGAAGTTCTATAACCTTACCTTGGATCCTCAAGAGGCGAAGGATTTGTTGCCGGGGACGTTGAGCGCTACTGATAAGCAGCATTACGCTTATTTGTGCGATGAGATGTCGAAGTTGGTTGGCATCAATCGATTCTGCGACTTGACCGGTGCAGGGGTGAAAGAACCTATCTTGCCTTTGGGTCGTTGGCAGGTGCAGCCCAATCCATTTGAAAAGGGATTGTCGGTGTTGCCTAATATCCCCAGACATTATCGCTTGAGCAATGCGTTGGGTGATTTGATATACGAAGGCGAGAATCTATCGGAGCAAGATTTTTCAGCGATAGCAACGGGATTTTATTTATTGGTTGCTCGGGATACCGTCACGGGAGAGGTTCAGAAGTTCAAGTTGATGAAATAATAGGATCAATTAAACCGCCACTGTTGTAAGAGCAGTGTTTTCTCGATTTTGGCTTCTTGCAGATCGTTGAGTTTTGGGAAGAAGTCAATTCCGGTAATTCTTTCGGCCTCGTCGATGCTCATGGCAAAAGAACTCAGGGGTTGCGTTGATGAATTGTTGGGCAGCACAAACGCGATGGCTCGCATGGGGCTCGCAGTATCGAGCATGATTTTGTAAAATCTCTGGGGGACAGAAATACGGCAGGTTTGTCCAATATACGGAGAACCGATGGGGTCGGTTAAAACGGGCCCGGTTACCACAAAAACGGGGTGGGAGCTCGGTGCCCAAGATCTAAACTGTTCTTCGAGTTTTTTCCAAATACCACGATTAAAGCCGGGTAGTTGGGGTGAAACGTTGCTCATGTAAAAAGACTCTGACATGGCTTGTGCGGAGAATTTCATATCGCCGGCGGGTGCCAAATGGCCGCGATCGTAGCCAGTTTTGGAATAATCGGAAGTGACGGCGGTTCGGGGAGAAATGGATGGGTCGATGGAGAATTTGCTACTGCGTTCGGCGCCGCCAACCGTGTTCCCGTAGGTTAAGTTGTAGGCTACCCATTTGGCTTGCATGTGTTTGTGGTTGTAAACTAGGCTGTAGGCGCTGTGCTGGGTGACGGTTTCTGTGGGTAGGATGGCTGGCATCGCCCAAGATGATTGTATCGATGGGTTATTTGATTGAACGTTGCTTGATTGCGCAGAAATCAAGAAGAAACCCGAAGTAATTAAAATGCCGACAGTAATTAGGAGGGTCGGGGCTTTTCTCGATGATTTCTTTGGTGGTCGCATTTGCTTAGATATCAACTTGCAATGCAAGTGGAATCGCTAAGATAGGATTTTTCTGACGATTCTAGGGCCCACGTAGATGAAGCCGGTATATACTTGAACCAAACTAGCACCCATGGAGATTTTTTGCTCGTAGTCTTCTTTCGTAAATACGCCACCCACACCAATCAGGGGGATATCGCCCAGTTCCATCGCAAGGAATCCAAGAACGGTATTGCTTGCTTCGAAGAGAGGTTTTCCGCTAAGTCCTCCGGCACCCATATTCTCGACGGACTTGTTCGATGTCCGCAAGTTGGATCGATCAATGGTGGTATTGGTTGCGATCACACCATCCACGTTTGCCTTTTTGATTGTTTCGATGAGAGAATGGATTTGCGTTTGTTTGAAATCGGGGGCAATCTTCAAAAAGATCGGCTTCCAAATGCGTTTTGTTGTGCGAATGGATTGGAGTTTTTCGAAAAGGCTGGTAATGAAAGTATCTTCCTGTAAATCTCTCAGACCAGGGGTGTTGGGTGAGGAAATATTGACCACCAGATAATCTACGTGGTCGTAGATCGCATCAAAAGCAATGGTATAGTCGTTTATCGCTTCTTCGTTGGGTGTGATTTTGTTTTTGCCGATGTTTCCGCCAACTACCAATCCGGCTGGACGTTTTTTTAGGCGCTCCACTACGGCGTCTATGCCATCGTTGTTGAAGCCCATTCTATTGATCAGCGCATTGTCTTGCGGTAAGCGAAATAGGCGGGGTGCGGGGTTTCCAGGTTGAGGCAGTGGGGTTACAGTTCCGATTTCTACGTGTCCAAAGCCCAAATCTTTGAGAAGGGGCAACCATTTGGCATTTTTATCGAATCCTGCCGCCAAACCAATGGTATTGGGGAAGGTAACGCCTTTTACTACAATGGGCTGGGCGTTAATGGGTTGGAAACTTTTTCTGATCCAACTTCCAATTATGGGTAAGCGTAGCAAAATACTCAAGCTTTTTAGTGCGAATTCGTGCGCCATTTCAGGCGAAAGCAGAAAAAGAAGCGATTTGAGTAAATTATACATGGGGATGTAAAAATCCGGTCCTAAGATGGAAAATGATAGATGCTATTTGTTCGGGTTTGGTTGCCTAGTGTTTGAAATGTCTTACCCCTGTAATGACCATGGCAATGTTGTTTTGATTGCAATAGTCGACAGATAGTTGGTCTTTCACGCTTCCGCCGGGCTGAACTACCGCCTTGATGCCTGATTTATCTGCAATTTCCACGCAATCTGGGAAAGGGAAAAATGCATCACTTGCCATCACTGCACCATCCAAATCAAATCCGAAACGGTTGGCTTTTTCGATGGCCTGTTGCAGCGCATCCACGCGAGAAGTTTGACCGGTTCCGCTAGCCAAAAGCTGATTGTTTTTCACCAATACGATGGTGTTACTTTTG
>CANHXF010000022.1 GCA_947464515.1 Flavobacteriales bacterium | reverse complement strand
TTGATCCTTTCTTGCAGTAAGTCGCCAAAGACTTCTAATTTCTAACGGGGTAAGCCATTCATTGGCTTGTAAATAAAGTGCTACAATCCCAGTTGTATGCGGCGCAGCCATCGAAGTCCCAGAGAACATCGCCCAGTAGACATCATTTCCATTGTACTGTGTTTTGTGCATCAATTCATTGTTTAACCAACCTGGTACTTGTCGTCGATGCAAAGCCGACGTAATACTTTGGCCGGGAGCAATAATATCGGGCTTGATTCTACCATTGGGATGCGTTGTGCTTTTTGGCATCGGTCCTCGGCTACTGAAACCCGCGATATCTCCTACTATATTCCAAGGCTGATTAAAATACTCTCCTTTGTAATTTGTCCATTCGTTTCGGTTTATATAAGCTCCGGCTGTCAAAGTATGGACCCCCGAGCCACCATTCTCACCAACTGAACCTTCTGGTGTTCCTTCAATAAATTTCTTACCAAAACTCTGCGATTTATGCCCTTTCCAAAAATGGCCCGATGTCCAACGATACGCCTGTCCAGAATTCCAAGCATTGAACTCCCCGCTACTTGTAACACCCAAACGGATATAGCCATTGTAGGGTCTATTGTGTTCTGCAATGACCAAAAAATTTGATTTGCCATTGAATGGGTAGTTTTGTTCTGTGATAATCACAGAGAGCGTATCCTTTCCATTGATATATACAGACTTATAAGCTCCGCAATTCACACAATCACCTGCTAAATTCCATGGAGTGCTTATTAGGATATTACCAAACGTGTCGACCAAATTCAACTGGATTTTAAGTTTGTCCCCACTCCCATTTTTGATACCCCCCCAAATGTCCATATAAATATTCTCATGAGGGTAATCCTTGCGATTGTTGTCAACTACCAACGTATAAGCCGTATCCCCATTCAGTGTCTGACCGATATGCATTTGATTTCTGCCATCATTCCCTGCCGCACCAACCACAATTCTACCCGAGCCAGTAATTGCCTTAACAGATCGATCAAACAGTGAAGTGCCATCATGAGGGCCAGTGTGCATGCCCCAGCTCAAATTACAAACGCTGGGTTTATTTTGAAGTTCAGCATATTTAAAGACATAATTGTATCCATCTATAATGGTTGGGTTTGCAACAATATAATCGCCGAGGCCACTTCCACCCAGGGTATCATTGGCATATTTGATTCCAACCATCACTATATCCGACTCTGGCGCCATGCCGCGATATTTTAAATTCGGTGAACCCAAGCCAGAGCCCGAGGCTATTCCCGCAACATGCGTCCCATGAGAACCATCATCATCGATGGCTGTCGCGATGCTGGTAGAATCCTTATATTCGGTGCCATAATTATATAATACAGGGGTACTTCCCACCTTTTGCTGATTCCAAAAGCGTTGGATTCTGTAGGTTTTTCCATCAGGGCTATAAAAAGTTGGATGGTCTGTTTGAAATCCGATATCAACGATGCCAACTACGACACCCTTGCCGGTATAGTTCTGCGACAATCCGTTGCTGATTCCATTTTCTGCTTTGTCAACTCTACTGTGAATTCTAGCAGTATCGTTTAATGGTTTCGGGCTGTTTAATCTTGAGGATACATCCAAATAAATCAAGCCAGAATGTTCGATGATCCGGTTCCAATTGTCAGCCGTAAATGTCAAATGGGCAATTCGGTAATTCGGATTTTCGGGATCAACCAAACTGCTTACAATAAAATCGGAATTGTCTAATTGAAACGTTTCATTTACAATCGCTTGTGCATGATATTGGCCGTTGAACATTGGGATAAGTTGTTTCCTTAACGACGCATTGGCAAATATTTGGGCGGTAGGACTTAGGATTTGAATCGTTTTGGATCTGGGCAATAAAGACCATGTAAAGGCAGGTTGAGATTGGGCAGATACCTGGGTAAAAGAAAAAATATGGATAGCAATGAATAGAAATTTCATCTTGATTTTCTGCATGAAACAAAGGTAACGAGTTAGATTATAACTTTGCGGTATGGATTTATCGTGGTTGGAACGCACAGAACTCATCATTGGAAGAGAATCGCTTGAAAAATTAGCGAAAAGCAAGGTGTTAATCGTGGGATTGGGGGGAGTTGGAAGTTTTGCCGCAGAATTTATTACCAGAGCTGGGATAGGGAAATTAACCATTATTGATGGGGATATTGTTGATGTGACGAATAAGAATCGACAGTTACCGGCGCTTACGAGTACGATTGGCATGAAAAAGGCGGATTTGATGGCGGCGAGGATTAAAGATATCAATCCAGATGTTTCACTCACCGTGATCGATACATTCCAACGTCCAGAGCATACGAAAGAATTGGTATCATCGGAAAAATTCGATTATGTAATGGATTGTATCGACTCTATTACGCCTAAGGTTTATTTGATAAAAACATGCGTTGAACAAGGCCAACGATTGATATCTAGTATGGGTGCGGGTGGAAAAATGGATGCATCTTCGGTGATGGTGGCGGACATTAAGGATACCTATAATGACCCATTTGCTAGATTGGTTAGAAAAAGATTACATAAGTATGGCATCTACACCGGTTTTAAATCTGTGTTTAATACGGAATTGGTGCACAGGGACTCGGTTAAGCTCACCGATGGGAGTAATTTTAAAAGGTCATTTTATGGTACAATTTCCTATATGCCAGCCCTTTTTGGGTTAAGAATGGCGGCTGAGGTCATAGAAGACTTACGTTGATTTTTTGAGAATTGAAATGGCTGACATATATTTGGAAACATGATTATGAAAAAAACACTATTAACATTATCGGCTGCTGCTTTATTATTCATCACTGGATGTGATCCTGATTCAAAGTCAAATGGCAATGCCATCGACATCAGTGGAAAAACCAAACAAGAAGTATTCATGCTTCATTCATGGGAGTTGAGCTCTTGGTTAGACAGTTCTTCTCAAGATCAAGTTGAGAATATCGAAGCTTGTGCGAAGGACGATTTTTATACTTTCAACACCACATCACAAGTTCAAGTAAACCGCAATACAGTTAAATGTATTGCTGGCGAAGCCAATGATGTTTTCCCTTGGAGCATGACTACGCCCAATGACACAAAGGTTTCTTTGTTTACCTACACTTGGGATATTGCATCAATGACGGGTGAGCAGATTGTATTACGTCGTAAATACTACTTTAACATCGGAGGAACTACCGTTGATATGTTCTCCAAGGTGGTTTTGAAAAAGCACTAATTCATTGACTTTATACCTTCTTTGGCGAGTTCCAAAGCGGGGTTTATCGAAAGAGCGGTTTTGTATGATAGCAAAGCCGCTTTTTTATTGCCCATTTTTTCCTGATTGTAGCCAATTAAACAATGTGCATTGGCATAGTTAGATTCTAGGTCCAGGGTTTTTTTACACCAGTCGATGGATTCCTCATAGTTATCAAAAAGCGACTGAATGACGGCAATATTGTAATGCGCTAAAATATGATTCGGATTCACTTTTATTGCCCTATCGTAATATTCTATGGCTACCGCGTATTTTTCCTTTTGCTGCATAACCAAAGCATACGTATAAAGCGCCTCATCGTTGAACTCGTTCATTCTGACGGCCTTGGATGCCCATTGCTCTGTCGTTGGGTCGTTGCTCTGATATAGAAACAGCGTTTTTTGCATCACTGCATTAAAATTCTCTGGATTCTTTAATAGCGCATTCTCAATGACTTTTTTCGCGGAGACTGTGTCTTTTTGTTCTTTAAATGCGATCGACATCAACACGTAGGCATTGTCGGAAAAATCTATTTGACTTGTTAATGGTTTCAGTAGTTCGATGGACTTATCGTATTCCTGTCTTGCCAAATAGTATTTCGCCAATAAAAACGACGCTTCCGGGTAGTCGGTTTTGATTTTTATGGCTTGGATTAAATGTTCTTTGGTTTTGTTCGAGTTTGTAGAATCCATTGAAATTAAGGATTCTGCACATTTGTAATGATAGAGCGCTTGATTGGGGTTAATTGAGATTGCCGTTTCAAAATCCAAGATTGCATCATTGTATTTCTTTTCAAAATAGAAAGTGTTTGCCCTTTTGTAGTACAATTCGGCATCATTTGGATTGCTATTGATTTTCAATGAAATAGCTCGAATTTCTTCCGAAAAAGTTGTGTCTGTTTCACTAATAAATCTGCCGGAATTTCGGTTGCTGTTGCAAGAAAGAACAGCGATTAGAACGATTGAAAAAACAATCTTCTTCATTTGTGCTCGGGACGGGAATCGAACCCGTACTCTCATTACTGAAAACAGGATTTTAAGTCCTGCGCGTCTACCTATTCCGCCACCCGAGCTGGACTGCAAAGATAGAAAATTACTGCCGATTATTTTGCAATTTCGAGAATAGAAAAGTTGATGATTTGCAAGGCTTCCTCAATTTGACCCGCATTTATTGTCAAAGGTGGTGCAAATCTTATGGTGTGTGTATGTGTTTGTTTTGCTAGTAACCCGTTTGATTTCAGTGCGATACAAACATCATATGCTGTTTTTCCGTTGCCAAATGGTTCAATGTCTATCGCATTTAACAACCCTTTTCCTCTTACTGTCTTTACGATGGGAGAATTGATTTCTTTCAGCCCTTTTCTAAAAAGTTCACCCATTTCTGAAGCATTTTGCGGCAAAGATTCATCCACCAATACTTTCAAAGCTGCTGTAGCTACTGCACATGCCAAAGGATTTCCACCGAATGTTGATCCGTGCTGACCGGGATGAAGCACACCCATAACTTCATTTGATGCTAATACTGCGCTAACCGGAAATACTCCACCACCCAACGCCTTGCCTAGAATCAGAATGTCTGGCTTTACCTGAGCGTGATCGCAGCAAAGCATCGCCCCTGTCCTGCCCAATCCAGTTTGCACCTCATCGGCAATCCACAGTACGTTATATTTAGTACAGAGGGCACGAACTTGCTTCAAATAGTCATCGCTAGGCATTATCACTCCTGCTTCACCTTGGATGGGCTCAACCATGAATGCCGCAACGTTTGAATCTTGAAACGCTTGCTCAAGCGCTTGGATGTTGTTGTATTCTACGATTTCAAAGCCTGGTACGAAAGGTCCAAAGTCGGCATAACTATCCTCATCTTGCGATGTAGAAATAGCTGCGATGGTTCTTCCCCAAAAATTACCGGATGCAAAAATCACTTTGGCCTGATTTGAAGGAATCCCTTTAACCGTGTAGCCCCACTTTCTGGCAAGTTTTACTGCGGTCTCCCCTCCTTCTACACCTGTATTCATAGGTAATACGCGATCATATCCCAATAGGTCTGTGATGTATTGCTCAAATGGCCCCAGTTGGTCGTTATGGAACGCTCTGCTAGTAAGAGTTAATTTTCTACTTTGAACGTTAAGTGCTTCAATGATTTTGGGGTGGCAATGTCCTTGATTGACAGCCGAATAGGCAGATAAAAAATCGAAGTATTTTTTGTCTTCTACATCCCAAACAAAAATCCCTTCACCCTTGTGTAAAACAACTGGCAATGGATGATAATTATGTGCTCCGTATTGATTCTCAAGGGCAATGAATTCAGCACTATTCTTGATATTCATGATACGAAGGTAAGTAAGAATCCTCATTTGTCTTTGCCCCAAAACAATTGTATATTCGGATGTTTGTGAGGGGCCTGTTATTTACATATCAACAACGCATTGTGTCGAATTCAATAAAGATTTTGACCTCGCTATTGTTTGGTATGTTAGCCTATTCATCAATAAATGCGAAGGCCGGGTCAATTGAACTTGCGTATGGAAGAGTCCATTTGAATTTCAATAGTAGTGATTCGGACATCGTTCAAAACAAACCCTTTGTAGATTCTCTATTTAGAATTGCAGAACTGAACTATCACGAATTAGAGGGTTTGTTGGGGTATAAGTCGAGTTTGCAATTCACTGCTACAATTTATAACGACATTAATGATTATCACGAAGCACTTAAGGTAAATGCCGTTTGGCTAGAGAGGATTTCAGGTACGGTTAATTATTCTCAAGAGTACAATTATCCAATATATGCAAACTGCAACTACGATCAGATTCGATCACAATTCATTTATTCCCTTTCTCATTTTGTATTCCATGAGTTTTTACTGGGCATCAGTGTGCGTCAAAAACTAAGTCAAACCGGCTCCCATTCCATTCCAAATTGGTTCCTGCAAGGCTTGGGTGCCTATTTGGCGTCTGGATGGAATGCGAATTCAGCGGATGAGTATGCATTTTATGAATGCAAGGGCGGATTTAAATCGCCCAATCAAATTGTACCTATGGGTGCGCAAGTTTATGGTAAGAAAATCTGGCGTGATTTGTTTCAAACCTATGGAAAGTCCGTCGTTTCTACGATGATGTTTGTTCTCAAGTATACCGGGAATGCGGAGTCGGCTATTGAGTATGTTACTGGAAAGTCATTTGATGCCTGGGATAAGGAGAGATTGTCTGGCCAAAATCAACCATTGGGAACGCCTATAAATACCGAGATTGATTTGCCATTGAAGTATCGATCCATCCCCATCAAGAAGATTGTAAAGCACAATGAAAAACTCGCAATCCAATGGTTTAGTCCAGGATTATTCAAGGTTTCTATTTATAATTCAATTTCCAAAAAACTCCACGATGTAATCAGTTATGAATATCCTGCCCTGCTTGATGAGTTGAATTTTCAGCCAATACAATTGGTGGGGTTTCTTGTCAAAGAGAATTCATCACAAAGCCTGCCCCACTCTGCAGTTGATTTGCTATCCATGGAGTTTGTAGTAGATCGCCATCGAACACTTGTATTTATTGATAGCGCAGGTAAAAGAAGATCCTCGGTAGATTTGGGAGAAATCAAAATAGGGAGGTTGCTCATGGAACGTCTGGATATTGCTCGTCAACAGAATGATTCCATTTATTACGCAATTGATATAAAGAAAATTGAAAAAGATCGATGGGTGATGTTGTTTAATCAGTTGATCGGTAACGCCACAAAGACACTTCGTGTGGATACATTGACAGAAAAACCGATCGTTCGTGGATTGGTGGTTGAAGGCCAAGGTCAATTGAGCTACGTTCAGAGCGAGGGTGAGGTTTGGCGACTTCGGTTTTATCATTTTAAAGACAATTCTGATTATCGCTGGCAATCCGAAGTGAAAAATAGCTTCTATACGCAGTCTTCTTTAGGTGGATTGGAGAATATTATCGAATCGAGTTTTGGAGGTTCACTATCGTCGGTTCGACTTTTGGACCCCGCAAAAGAGACTGTCAGAGAGCTGGAGCTGTTGGCGAAAAACGATAGCATCAACAATCAGAAGAAAAAAGAGGTACCAAATAAAATCTCAAGCAATTTGGAAGAAGTTGATTCTCTTCATAGTTCTTGGGAGTATTTGGTTGCCTTTCCTAAGCGAACTTGGACATCATCGATAAATAGTGAAAAGACCAAGTATTATTCAGGCAAATACGATAGTTCTAAGGGCCGGAATTCGTTCTATTTAAGTCAAGGCGGTTTGTATTTTGGCAATGCTGATTATCCTCTGCCTTATCTGAATGAAATTAAGCAATATTTGCTTTACAATCAGCCGATTACCCCTGAAATGCGATTCTATTTGATTGATAAGAATCACAATTATCGGATGTCGTTTGGCATCTTATCCAACTTAGCATTGAATCGACTAGGGCTCCGAATGCAACAGACTTTTAAATGGGGTAAATATCAAATTGATCAGCAACTTCTTACTCGCAGTCGAACATTTTATCTGAACGAGATGTCGTTAAAGAAAAATGCAACCAATTTTTTCAGTGTTTCGATTCGAAGGAATTGGATTTCGAATTTCGGTTTATTATCGGGTATTCAAATTATGGATGACATATATTTCGATAAGATAGTGAACCCCGGATTTTCGTCATTTAAGAATTATAGATTCAAAACAGCTGGGCTTGTCTTTGGGCTGGATTGGAATAATCGACAGCGAGCGATGCGATTAGAAAATTCATGGCTTATTTCCTTAAAGTCCAGCATTGAAATCAACCAAGTGAGTACGGCCAAAGTGATACCCAACAGAGTGTATGTCAATGGCAATAGCATGGGGACCTCGTATCTATTTCATTTGAACCTTAATATTGATAAACAATTGGTTAGAGGGGTTTACTTTAAGTCAAACATTATGGCAAATAAATCAGCAGGAAATGCATTAACCTTATTTTGGGTAGGCGGATCTGAAGGCTGGATTTCTAGAGACATGTGGCAAACTGACATTTCAACAGAATATTCAAATACGAAATATTTGTATCGGGCCAATGGCGGTTTTGTACGAGGTTTTCTTTCGGGTGAGCGCATTGGAACGGGCTCCCTTTCGATTCAAAATGAAATTCTGACGCAGCCATTTAAGCAGTTTGGTCAAAAAATCATCAAACAGCATTTTTACGAATCGTTGACTTTGTATGGATTTTTAGATATTGGTACTGCATTCATTGGCAATTCGCCAGCAAATCCGATGAACCCTTTTAATACGGTGGTTGTAACGACTCCCAATTATTGGATGTCGATTACCTCAAAACGCAATCCTTATTTGGTTGGCACAGGTCTAGGAGTCAGTGCAAATGTACTTCGAACGCCAATACGCTATGAATTGGCTTTTGGTTTGAAGGAAGGTAAATTGATGCCTCCAATCCAACAAGTTTGTATGTCGTGGTTTTTTTAATTAAATACTAGCGAAATGATGTGTTTAAATAGCCAATTTGTGTTTATTTTGCAGATCATATATACACCATGAGTTTTTTCAGTTTTCTAACCCAGGAACTTGCCATCGATTTAGGTACAGCGAACACACTTATCATTCATAAGGACAAGGTTGTTGTTGACGAGCCTAGTATCATCGCAATTGAACGAAATACGGGCAATGTGATTGCCATTGGCAAGGATGCGATGCAGATGTTTGGAAAGGAAAACGAGGGGATCAAGACAATTAGGCCGTTGAAAGATGGAGTAATTGCGGATTTCCAAGCGGCTGAACACATGATTCGAGGAATGATCAAGATGATGAATCAGAAACAACGCTGGATTTCACCTCAGCTTAAAATGGTTATTTGTATTCCATCTGGTATCACTGAAGTTGAGAAACGTGCCGTAAAGGATAGTGCCGAGCGCAGTGGTGCCAAAGAAGTTTATTTGATACACGAGCCTATGGCAGCTGCTGTTGGTATTGGAATCGATGTCACCCAGCCTCAAGGAAATATGATTGTTGATATCGGTGGTGGTACTACTGAAATTGCAATTATTGCTTTGGGTGGTATTGTTTGCGATGAAAGTATTCGCGTTGCAGGAGATGAATTCAACTTGGATATTTTGGAATACATGCGCAGAGAGCACAACTTGTTGATTGGCGAGCGTACTGCAGAAAAAATCAAAATTCATATTGGATCGGCTTTACAAGAATTAGATACTCCACCTGAAGACTATGCTGTGTTTGGTAGAGATTTAATGACGGGCATTCCGAAACAGATTATCGTTAGCTATAGTGAGATAGCCAGAGCGTTGGATAAGAGCATTATGAAAGTGGAAGAAGCGGTTTTACGTGCTTTGGAGCAATCTCCACCAGAATTGAGTGCCGATATTTTGACAAATGGTATTTGGCTAACTGGTGGTGGTGCTTTGTTAAGGGGGCTCGACAAGCGAATTGCAGCCAAAACGAAATTGAAAGTACATATTGCGGAAGACCCTCTTCGTGCTGTTGTTCGTGGTACTGGTACTGCATTGAAGAACATCGGTCGTTTCAAGTTTTTAATGACAGCTTAATTTTAGTCAATCATGTTGGTGATATTCCGTTGGATACGGAATCAAGCATACCCCCTACTCTATGTTTTACTGCTCCTAAGTGCGGTTACACAGATTTTTAGGTATCATTTTTACCAACACAGTATTTATTTTGGTCATGCTCTAGGCATTCATCGAAACATTGATGTTTGGAGGTCCGGTATCACAAGTTATTTCAAGTTGCGAACTACGAACGAGCAGTTGGTTAAAGAAAATGACTTGCTGCGAAATCAATTAAACTGGAACCTCACAAGTAATTCGCCAAAGGGTGCATCGACCTATAAGGACACTTTCACCAATACCCTTATCAAGTACGAATACATTCCCGCCCGTGTAATCAGAAACTCAGTAAATGAGCAAAACAATTTCATCGTTTTGGATCGCGGATACAAGGATGGCATCAAAAAACACATGTCGGTTATTTGCCCTATGGGAATTGTGGGTGTCGTTGTAGAATCTGCCGCGCATTACTCATTGGTGATGTCAGTTTTGAATTCTAAATTCGAAATCACCCCCTATTTCTACAACCTTAAAATTAGCCAAGGTGTTATTTCCTGGGATGGTGAAGATCCCAACTATGTAGAATTGGAAGAAGTAAATCGATTTGTAAAACTGAAAAATGGCATGAAACTTTATACGAGCAACTATTCACTGTTGTTCCCTGCCGGCATTCCTATTGGTACAATCGCAAAATCCGAATCCAACTTGAAATCAAATTTTTATAGCATCAAAGTAAAATTGGCTACCGATTTTAGTCAGTTAGATGTTGTAACCGTCATAAAAAACATCCATCAAAACGAATTGGACGTATTAAACGAAATCATACCAACCCAGGAAGGAGGCGCCAATGATTGAAGTTGTTAGATTTATTGTGGGTGGACTTTTTTTGGCGCTGATTCAAACACTAATTTTTAAAGAAGTCAATATTGCATGGTGGATTAAGCCAATGCCTTACGTCTATTTATTTTTGATCTTACCTCTTTCTTCAAACCGGTTTGGTGTATTGATAGGGGCGTTTTTCTTTGGACTAACAATTGACGCGTTTGGAGGTAGCTTGGGTATGCACACCGCAGCATGTGTCACCACCGTTTTTGTCAAAAATTATATTGATTTGTATTTCTTGGATGAAAATTCCATGCAATTGCAAGGCATGAGGTATATGCAAATCGACCACAAGGGCTGGCAATGGTATGGCATTTACTCTTTTGCGATACTATTCACTCATCATTTGGTTTATTTCATCTTTGATTACTTTAGTTGGTCATCGCTATTTACGATACTTTTTGTATCGGTCTGCAGTGCCATCGCGTCTTTGCTGTTTATTCAAATATTCCGTTTGCTTCTAGGTCATAAATAATCATCATGGAAAAAGGCAGTAAGCGTCAGATCGTTTATATCGGGTTAATCGCTTTCGTTTTTATTGTCTATTCCCTAAAGTTGGCGAGTATTCAATTGGGGGAAGTGCCATATAAAAAGATGGCAATCAACAACGCCCTTAACAAAATCACACTTTACCCATCGCGAAGCAATATTTTTGATCGAAAAGGTAAGTTGATGGTATACAGTACGCAGATGTACGATTTATCGTCTTTCCCCTATGAAATCAAGAAGCTTGATACGGGTTTGCTATGTTCGATCCTAGAAATCGACTTGCCTACGGTGAGACACTTGATTTTGGATGCCAGAATTAGAGCCAAGAAACGACAAAAAAATAACGCTTTCAACAACAGTGCGCTCTTCTATGCCAATTTGAGTAATAAGCAATTCACTTTATTGCGAGAGAATATCTACCGATTGCCAGGTTTTTATATTGAGTCGCGAACAGACCGTCAATTTGCAACGACATCGGCGCCCCACGCTTTGGGATATTTGGGTGAAGCCGATGAATCCTTAATTGTATTGGACGATTACAATCAACCCGGTGATTTGGTTGGTATTACAGGGATTGAGCGATATTACGAAAAACAAATTAGGGGAATTAAAGGCGTTAAAACGGTTTGGCAGGATAGAACGTATACAGAACGAGGCGTTGTAAAAGACACGCAGTTTAATTATCCCTCCACTGCAGGGCCTGATGTGATTAGCTCATTGGACTTCGACCTACAGGAATACGGTCGATTGTTGTTAAATGGCAAAAAAGGCAGTATTGTGGCCATTGAGCCTAGTACTGGCGAGGTGATAGCGTTCATTAATAATCCCGATTACGACCCAAATACGATGGTTGGTAGAGAGCGGGCAAAAACATTCAAATCTTTGTTGAGAGATGAGCAAAAACCATTGTACAATCGTGCAGTAAAGGGCGTCTACCCTCCTGGTTCAACATTTAAAACGGTAATGGCGTTGATTGCGATGCAAGAAGGAGTTTTATCGCCGGAAACTACCCATGGTTGTGCTGGTGGATATCGACTTGGAAGCATTCGCGTGGGTTGTCACCCGCATGGTGGACCACTAGACCTCCGAGGATCAATTAGAATTTCGTGCAACAGTTACTATTGTCAGGTCTTTAGAGACATTATCGACAATCCTAAATATGGCGATGTGAAATTGGGTTATGCGGCCTTGGAAAAACACTTGCGATCGTTTGGCTTGGGAAGTCAGCTTAATATTGATTTATTGGGCGAATCCAGGGGTAACATCCCATCGGTAGCTCAGTTAAACCGTCGACATGGAGATCGTTGGAAAAGTAGTACGGTAATTTCTTTGAGTATTGGCCAAGGGGAGATATTGCTAACGCCCTTACAAATTTGCAATGTGGCTGCCATTATTGCCAATCGAGGTTGGTACTATGCGCCTCACTTGGTTAAAAAGATCGACGGATTCAAGGATACGGGATGGGACCGAAAGTATAAAATCAAAAAATTCACAACGATAAACCCAACCTATTTTGCCACAATTATCGATGGTATGAGCGATGTCACCAAGCCAGGTGGCACAGCAAATGGTACGGGTATTACCGATATTGAAATTTGTGCCAAAACGGGTACCGCTCAAAATCCTCATGGCAAGGATCACTCGATTTATATGGCATTTGCACCAAAGGACAACCCAAAGATTGCTATTGCTGTATTGGTGGAGAATGGCGGTTTTGGAGCTACCTGGGCCGCACCAATTGCGAATTTGATGATCGAAAAATACCTCAAACCTGGTGTGGAAACTTCAAAGCCGGCAATGGAAGAGCGACTAAAAACCA
>CANHXF010000021.1 GCA_947464515.1 Flavobacteriales bacterium | reverse complement strand
GCAATCAATGGATAGGTGTTCTTTACCCATTTGTGAAAATCTAGAATCGTTTGGTGATTGATACTATCGTTGTTCGCATCGTCGTACCCGATTACTGGAATGGTTGTGGATTGAGCGAGGTGTTCAAGTGCGATATTATTTATTTTGATGTAATCTTCGCCTTCAACCAAAGTCACCGGTTTTGAAAGTAATGACTTGGGGGATTTTACGAAGGTGACGATAAGCATCGTCGCGATTAGGGCTAAGACAGTAAGACCCGCAATTTTTAATGTTCGCAGTAACATTTTTTTCATCGTCAGTGAATATAGATGAATTTCCCCATCGCAGTTTCAGACCCGTCGGAATTTATTGCAAAAACAAATAAAACTCCTGAATTGGGTTTGCTTCCATCCAATCGTAAACCATTCCACGTGGCCTTTCCTCCATTGGCTTTGGTTTGATAAATGAGTTTACCCGTTGCATCCGCGATTTTGACTTCGGCATTGCTTGTAAGGCCTTCAATGGTGATAATTCCATCGTATTTGGCTGTCACTGGGTTGGGGTAAATCTTGATTTTTTCGAAACTTTCAGCGGCTTCACTCGCATCGCTTCGATAACTAATAATGCCTTTATCGGTTCCGGCAAAAACCTCACCTGTGGTATTTACCTGTCCAACACAAATCACGCGGTCCGAAATCAAAGGGCTGTTGTCCTTGTTGAAATGTTTGAGAACGCGCTGACCATATTCATCAACCAAAAACAATCCATTGTTGGTTGCCATCCATTTCCTGTTCCCACCGTCGATGCAAATATCATTGATGGTCTCTTCACCCATTAAATATCCCACAGATCCATCTTGGTCAATAATGTAGCGGTCCAATTTGGGATTGGTGAACAAAGTGCTTCCGCCGGCATAAACGTTTAATCCTTGGTTGGTCCCAATCCAGACATAGCCTAATTCATCTGCTTTGATAGAAAGGACTTCATTCGTGAGTAGCCCATTTTTTGTTGTGATGGTTAACAGTTTATCGTCAAACGGCGCATCCATATTTTTCCCTTCATCAAAAACCAAAATACCGCCTGTTTGGAGAATCATCCATTTTCTTCCTTGGTTGTCGATGGTGATATCTCTTACTTCAGAGGTCCCAATATCGAACGATTTCCATTGACCGGCTTTGGTATAGCACATGAGGGGGACATCGGATCCAAACGAGCCAATCCATAAATTGCCTTTAGCATCTTCTGCCATGCCCGATATTTTGATCAAATTGAGTGGGGCTTGACGTTTGAGTGGACTGTTCGCATCATCAAATCGATTGATGATTTTATTGTTTTGAATTACCAGTATACCATTGGAATGGGTTGCGGCCAAATACCAATCTTTGGCTTTGTAATATTGCACGAATGTGAAATCGTACATGTTGGTGTTGAAGGTAGACCAGAGGTTATTAATCCAGCCAGTGGGAGTATAGATGTAGAAACCGGCGTTGTTAAATGTATTTCCAAATGTGCTACTTACACCGCCTCCGGTGCCCAATATTTGCGGGGCGTTTTGGGTCATTCTAAAAATGGTGGGGTAGGCCGGACCATCGGGCATGTAAGAAATTTCGCCATTGGGATCCTTTTTGATGATTCCTGGGCCGATGCCTGTACTGAACCAGAAAATACCGTCTTTGAATTGGGTTGCTCCCGAGATGAGATTTACCGATTCTGTGGTGCTAATGCCATTTGATATGGTTCGTATTTCACCTTGTCTTGCGATGTGCGTGCCTCGTTCATTGTTCCAAATGCGTGCTACAAATCGTTTATCGTTTAGATAGGTTATTGTTATCCCTTTGTCTAAAATGAAAATCAGGCTGTCCATTTCGAAAAGCAGTTTGCCATCGAATTGACAAAGATTTTGAGCGGCGTTGCCTTGGTATGACCAGTGCCATTGCAAATAATCGTTGAGATTTACAGATTTAGACCACTTGGCAGAACGAACGCCTTTATCGCTTCCAACAAAAACTGAATCGCCAACAACTGCAGACGAAAGTACCGGAATTGCAGTTCCATTTGGACCGATATTGCTGTAGCTGTCGTTAATTTCATGAGAAATCAAATCTACCGTGAGAAGCCCAAAGTAAGTGGAAATCAGCGCTTGGTCCCCTTCGATGCAAATATGTAATATGCGCTTATCGCCTTGTAGTAACTTGGAATAAAAACCAGGGACATTAATCACCTGCCTATCGTTTATCAGTAAGTCGATATTGCCATCGTTATAACCAATTACCAATGCATCTTGGCTTTTACTATAGACGAGTGCTGTTACTTCTACGCCACTAAATCCCTCGTCCTTACCCAGTTTCTCCATGTCGCCATAGTTCATCATCACCCGGAAGAATCCTTGGTCTGATGCAGCGTATACGTATCGTTGGGTGCCTTCGCAAATTTTGACATCCTTATAACTCTGGTGTGTTCGCCATTTACCGGTCTGAATCAACTGACTTTGTGCATTTCCAATGATTCCCAAAAACAGTAGGGCGAAACTCAGAATTGTTCTCATCATCAGCATCGTTTGGTATTAGTTAAAGGTATAACGCGCTTCTAGGCCAAAATCGGTAAGTGCGGTATAAAATTGATTTGCCACTTTGGGGTCCATTACTACACGATTGTATTTCAAGGCCAAATTGATTTTTTGGTTGACTTGATAAGTGATGCTTGGGCTAATTCTGATGTTTTTCATCCCCGCTGTGTATTTATTGATATTCAAATCCACTTTGCGAATTACTGTCACGTTGTCTGTTACCGAAACCGTTAAATCAAATCGGAAATCATTGGGGATGTACAACCAACGACCATTTTTCTTGAACGGCAAGGTGAGTCCAGTTGTTCGATAGCCTGCGTTCAATTGGAATTCATTGCTTCGCATTTCTGTTAGGTTGAAACTAGCGGCAAATAGTTTGAGTGTCCTTGAGCGTTTGTATTCCGCACCAATGGTCCAATTGTTTTTGGTGGTTAAGTTCACGCCAACCAATGGATAGAATCCTTCAGTTATCGTAGCGTCGGCAATTTGATATTTGGGGGTAAGATCTTTGCCAAGCATCGCCACTTCATCCGATTTGTATTTGAGGTTTTGGGTGTAATTGCCAATGCTATATCTACCAGTATAAGCATGCTTTAGGTTGATGTTGCTAAAGATGTTCCCTAGGAATTTGATTTTGGTTAAACCGTTGTAATTGACATTCCAGTTGGGTAGGGGAATAGATGGAAAACCGCTAACATCTGAGAAGCCAGGGTCTTTACCAGCGTACGAAGCATAAAAAGCGCCCACCAAAACGTCTTGAGAGTTTTTGCTATATCCGATAGGGAATTTGGTTACCGTATCGGTGCCGTTGAATCCAAGTCGTTGCGAGGAAAGTCTTGAAGCAGTTGTGTAGCGATTATTCAAGAATTGATCAAACACAGGATTGGTATGGTTTTCGGTTCCTATCGTTACGTCTTTCACAAAATGCGTATTAAAGAACCACCCAGTTACATTGAAGTTACCGGTTTGTGTTAATCCTTGATCCATCCATTCAAAGCCATCGTATTTGAAAACGGCTTGCGTTCCAACCGTCATGCTTCGCGAGAAATCCAATCGAATCCTGAAGTTTTTTATGGGTTCAATCGTGATATTTCCCGATAAGTTCTGGTTTTTATTGTTTCGATAAAAGTTGGACTGACGTGGATCCTTTTTCAGAGCACCTAAATCAGCGAGTTTATAACGGAGTTTAGAATCCTGCATTCCCAACACGAATTTCAACCCCGGTTGCATGTGGTTAAAATTGTTGCCGAAATAATCAGGTTTGTAAGCGAATCCGGGCATCTCGGTGTTTTCTTTCAACTGATAACTGAAACTTGCATTTTTTAACATGCTCACCAAATTGCCCACGAATACTTTTGCGGGATTGGCCTTTTTGGTTGTTGGAGCTCCTTTTTGAAGTGCATTTTCGAATGATGGGGCTTCATCGCCCTCCTTTTTAACCGCAGTCTTCAGTTGCTTTGGTTTCTCCAAATCTCTCAACCAAGGAATCTGTTGGTACAATTGCGTGAAATTCATCTGGCCCGCGAAGTTGATGTCTTGGCCATTTTGAATCCGGTTGCCCAAACTTGCAAATGCCGGTGGCGCTTGATTCCATTCGTAACTTCCGGTATATGTAACGGTGCTGCTAATCCAACGGGTCCACTTCATTTTGCTAAAGGGTACTGTGTAGTTGGCATTAACGTTTTGATAAAACTTAGTCGTTCGGCCAAGAGATAGAAATTCCTTTTTTACCGAATCCAACTTGATCTCGTTATCCAATCTGCCATAGGGTTCCTGAATCCTCGATGAAACGTTGGCAGTATAATTCAATTTTAAATTTTCAGTGAGCGGAATGTTGGTGTTGAAGTTTCTTAAAATCGTAAAGTTCTTGTCGAACAACCTAGGATTCACCTGTATAAACTTGTTGTTGTTCCTTGACTGTGTTTCACTGTACAAACGGTTCGCCTGAATCTGTGTACTAAAGCTAGATGGAATAAAGTTGAAGTTGAAATCCTTGATTAGGTTCAATTTCTTCGACTTCATCTTTCTAAATGGCTTAATATACTTGGTGGCTTTTGAATACGAATATCCAATGGTTGCTTGGGTGGTTTTCAAAAAGTACTCTTCGATCTGCTGATTGCGACGTGAATTGTTTTGATAGCTATATCCCAAGACAAAATTCGAAGGCGACCATGGTTTAGGGGCTTTGCCCATCGCACTTGCCACCCTTACGTTATTGAAGTTTAGACTATAAAGGGAGTTGTATTCTTCCGCAGCCTTCTTTACAGTTGCTCGAGTTGCCGCATCAGCTAGACCTGAAAGATAACTCTGCATTTCCAAATCTGGGTTCAATGGGAAATATTTGGGTCTAACAAAACTCTCTGAATAGCCAATATACATTGGAATACTTACGCCCGATTTCTTGGGGAAGAATTTTCCCAATTCCAAGTTCGATGCAATGTCGTAGTTTAAATTAGTACTCAGACTTCGATCGTTCAGCTTCTTGTCGACATCTCCAAATCCGATGGTTCTGACAGTTCCACTTAAATTGAGCTGACCAAAGTCGGCCAGTTGCATTTGCACGTTAGCCAATGATGCCCATCCGCCTTTATTTGCGATTTCTTTTACACGCAATTCATTGAACCAGGCTTCAAAACATTTCGGACTTGTTGAATTGTTTTTCAGTCCCACCATCATCACGCGCAAATTGCTGACGTCAGGAAGCCCCATAACCGTGATTTTCCCTTTGCCCATGAATCGGATGAAAGGAGCGGTCATTGGCCACGCTGCATTCTGTCTAACAATTTTTAGGTTATACAGCGAATCGAAAGGAATATCAATAAAATTCTCATCGGGCCAGATTGATTTGTCTGCATTGGCGGAATTCATATTGATATAGCCTCGAGTCAACTTGAGGGGAATTTCGTATTCATAATAATTTGATGTTAAATCTGTTCCAAAACGAATAAATGCTGAAACTTCGCCATCGGCTACCGGATTGTTTAAACTCTCCTCCGCATGGACAAACATCTGCATGCGCTTGTAGTTTCGTGCATCAAAAGTTGTTGTTTTGAAGGCAGCGCGAGAGTCGCCGGCTTTTAGTTCACAGACTTTCAACGACAATGATTGTTCGTTTTCTAATACTGTACCCAAGCTGGCCATATTCTGAACCCGCACGATACCTGGAGGTGAAACATAGGCAATAGGCAAACGTTTGCTGTTCTCTTCTATGTTAACCGTGCTTACAACGAATTTGGTTCCATCGTTTGGATCCTGCGGTACAATGACCCCTGGAGTTTTTAAAGAGTTGGTATACCTACGCCAATCGGCTTTTACAATGTTGATATAACCCAATCTCAAAATCGCTGAATCATTAAAGCCCGTCATCACCATGCGCATGAAACGGATGCTCTTGAAATCGCTGATATTTCCTACCGCTTTTTCAAATTCGCGAATTGGAATTTTTAATTGATACCAAGTGATATCGCGAGATTTTCCATTGCGCAATTTGACATTATTCTTTACGATATCGGCGATATAGTTTCGACCCATTTGCATGTCGGCCGCGTTGATCTTGATCCGATATTGGAAATAATCTTCGCTTTGGTTCAACGTGAAATCACGGTTTACGTCTTCATCACTTGGGACAGGTGTCGTTGACTTGGGCATTCCAGCATATTTGCCAGTGTATTGCTCATTGTTTGAATTGCCTTGTGGGCCTTGAATTCTGGTATAACGACCGATGATGTCAGCATCTACGCCATCGAAAAATCCATCCAAATAGTGACGATAGTTGTCGTTGCTCGGATCTTGGTAAGCGTTCTGATAGTACTGAGACGATGTTCCAAAATTGGTAGCGATGCGTTTTAGGAAGGAAGTATCGAAATGCAATTTTTCATTGCCATCATCCATTCCATCTAGTCCAACGTCTTGCGCTTTCAAAGTTCCATTGTTGTTGTCGAAAGCGAAGTTAATCTGCGGTCCTTCTGGGACAAAAGCGTAGTTGGTAGTATCAATGGCATTGCTGGCAGAGGTAGATGAGGGCATTCCGTTTTCGAACGATTTTCTTCTGTCGGGCAAAATGTCTTCGCTTACGTTACCCAATTGCAATAAGAATTCTCCCTTCAAGTTAGGGTTGTTCGCCATTGGGTCCAACATCCAAATCTCGATATAGTCTATGTTCGCAGCCTCAAAATCGTTTTGGTCGATCTTTCGCGTTACACCGGCCCAACTCAATTCTGGATTCAGCAATTCACCATTGGCGTTGACTTCATTTGGATTGCTATTGAAATTATACAATCCGCGCATTTTGGGTCTAAAGAATAAATCCAAAGTGGGCAAAATGGTAGGGGTTCCTTGAGGGAAATTCCTTTGGGGGAACAATTCACGTTGGTCAACTTGTCGCTGAAAGGGATCGCTCAGAATCGCATCAACTCGTTTCTTGATGTTGTCGGGCATATCAACATCGCGGTAAAATAAGTTGTCAATGGTATAGAAACTCAATGCCCCGTGGTGATTCATCCAATTAAGTCGGTCAGCATTTTTGGTATCAGGGAATTTGTCTTCTTGTTTTTGAGGGACAGCTCCGATGTACCAGTTACTTACAGTTTTTACGTCGTTTGTTAATTCTGCGGATTCAAAATCTTCCAAATTCGATACGCCTCGCTGGTCGCCTTGTGATTTGTGGTTATGAGGATAAATCTTAGCGATTTCGGCATATGCCGTTATGTTCGATACTTCTTTCGTTTCCAAAAAGGGCAGTTGATCGATCACTTTTGTGATAAACCTAGACTTGGAACTAAATGCCATATCGGCGCCAATAATGGTATTTAAGAGGGGCTCTTCGTTGAAGTTGGTTTTGGTTGTTAAGGGTCTTTCATACATGTGGAGTAGAGTACCACCAACCAATAATTTTTTGTTAAACTTGTGTTCTACACGACCTCCCACCAAGGTTTTCTGCTGGATATTAAAGAAGCTCTGTCCGTTCGCACTTGCTCTAATTTCTGCTCCGCCCTGCAATAAGCCTTGATTGGTGATACGAACTCTTCCCAAGGCATAATCCACTTCGTAGTCCATTCCCTCTGTAAGTGGTCTTCCGTTAGCCGTTACCCTGACTGATCCGCGTTGTAAGTTTGTGGTTCCAAGAAATAATTCTGCGCCGTTGCTGGATTTATAGCTTCCCTGTAAGAAGAATTTGTTATGCTTTACATCCTGCTGTGCGAGCCATTTTGTACTGTCGTAAATCGCATCATAGCAGTAATATTCGCCTAAGTCGTTCCTGCCATTGAATTGCTCTCGTAAATAATCGCCAAAGGGTTCAGTGACGGGGAAAATGATTCTGGCATATTGCGTGTTTACCGTTAATCCTTCGATTGCATCAAAAATCCCGTCGGGTTTTGCCTCTTGCTGCCGGTTTAGTTTGTCTAATCCGAAGACACGAATCAGTGGATTCCCATTCACTAATGCGGGGCAATTTGCATTTCCGATGGGCAAGTAGTTGTAGTCACCGCCTGTGGTGTCATCTGCATAAATGACATTTAGTTTGAAGTCCTCCAAACTCAAGCTATACGTATTCAAGGCGTAAATGTTCTTCATCATCAGGCGCCACATTGGCAACTTTGTTCTGATGGTGTTGCCCTTTAGCATTTTTAAGAACATCAATTTCTGATTTCCAGGAGGGATATCACGTGAAAATTCACCCACTTGGTATGTCTTTCCTTCGTAGGTGTATTCAAAAGCAACAGCCAGAATTTCGTCGTTGTTGAGAGGTTGGTTTAACGAGATATAACCCAACTGCGGGTTGAGCGAGAATTCTTTGTCTGTGAGCTGACGTGCATAGTTAAGCATGTCAAAATCTATCGTTTGCTCAAAATAGGGCAAGGTAGCATAGATCTTGTCGATGGCTTGTCCCGTAAAGCGCGTATTCGGATCAGCCGTAATGGTAGCGTACAAATTGTTTGCTGCGTTATCCGCTGCTGGGTCTGATGAACCTCCCAATCCGGGTCTAAATGGCTTTGCTTCACCCAAATCTTGAAATGCCAGGATATCACGCGGTGTTTCAACGTTGGCGTTTTTGTTAGTAACCCATGCTTCTACACGGTTAATGATAACTCCACTGGCAATAATGGGTAGGTTTTCTAACGATTTGTTATAGTTTTCTCTGAAAAATTGAGATAGGAAATAGTGTTTGTTTTGGTCGTAATTGTCTGCAGTGATTTTGAATTCATTCATCTGCGCACCGCCTTTAAGAACCGTCTCAGTGCTCTGCCCTTTGTTTTGACTAAAGACGGTTTTGATTGTGGTTTTCCCGAATTGCATCGTATTGGAAAAGCCAAACAAATTATTTGCCGGTTTGATTAACTGGGTTGGTAGGTTTAGATTGACATTACCCACTTGAATGTCCTTTAGAATTCCATCGGGTTTGCCCTTCCATCCCAAATTGGTCTGATTGTCGAATTCAAAAGCCGCTTCTGTATCGTAATTGATGCCCAACTTTACAAATTCACCCACGCTACCGTTGGCACTGATTTGCATCTGCTGGTCAAATACGGGAACGAAATATTTTTGCTGACGTTTAGAGAAATTGGGATTCCTGTTCACGTTCATACTCCCGCCCAATTTTACCATGGCGGACCCATTCAACTGAAAATCCACACCCCCTTCACCAAAAATCTTGGAGACCGTTGGGTTGTTTAGTTCGGCTTTTATTAATTCCGTTACGCTTTTGTTGTTGCCGCCCAATGAGTAAGCACTCTGCGTCTTTCCGCGGAAGTACTTTTCATTTTCGATTTTCGATTGTTTTTGGAAGTACTCAGCAACCGATAGGCTTTCGCCGGTAGGGTAGCTAAGCGATCCTAAATTGCGGAAACCTTCATAGCGATTGGCTTTGGCGTTGTATCGCCATTCGGTTTTAACGGGATTTTCAAGGTCCACATGGGAGCCTGTAGTGCCATTTTTCTGTAACCGATACCGCAGGCTGTTCGTGTCTAATTGGCCGAAAAGGGGATTGCTAATTACCGCCAATAAAATCAACAGCATCGCACCGAATGTTGCACGCAAAATACGTGCGGTTATGGATTGACCATTAAATCTCATTCTGTTAAACTTCTAAACGTTGCGTAGCGGTGTGGCTAATAGGCGGTTGCTTAATTTGCGAACTTGCAAGTTACAATATTTTCAATGAATTTTTTATCAATTCTTCAATGGTTGCAGTGCCTCCCAATTCTTTGCTGACTTTCATGAGTGCTTTTTCTGCATTGGCTTTTTGGTAGCCTAGTGTGGTAAGGGCCGATAGCGCTTCACTAAAGTTGTCGCTCACCCCAGAAAGCATGCCCAATCCCATGGATTTTTTCCCCATCATTTTATCGCGAAGTTCCAAAACAATGCGTTGCGCACCTTTTTCTCCGATGCCTTTGATGCTTTTCAATAAACCTACATTCCCATTAACAATCGCCGCGGCCAAGTCGTCTGGAGCTAAGCTACTCAACATCAACATTGCCGTGTTATTTCCTACGCCAGAAACGGATGTGAGCATGCGAAACATATGCCTTTCATCGGGATCGGAAAATCCAAATAAATGCATTGAAACCGGACTTTGATTCTCGACTTTAAAAAGCAAATCGACAAATAATCGCGCTGTTTTATGACCTTTGATTTTCTCGTAGGTCGTTAAACTTATCGCTGCAATATAGCCCAAGCCTTGATTGGAAATAATCACGTGCGTGGGGTTGAGAGATTCTATTGGACCTTCTATGAAATCGTACATTTTGTTATCTGATTTGGTATTTTCGTTTGCGATAGATGTTGTTGGCGATGCCAAAAATCATCATACTTAATAGAGGCGCTATGATGTTGAACCACTGCCAATAGGTGTGCTCAAGTCGAGTTTTCTCGCTATCTAACAATCTTAAAGTCTTTTCTTTGGCTCTGATTTCAATCAAACCATTGTCGTCTATCAAATAATCGATGCAATTCAATATGAACTTCTTATTCGCAAAGGTTGTCTTCGTAAATCGATCGTATCCCGTTGGGTAAATTCCGCCTCTTCCACTCACGCCATTTCGCATGATATCGCCATCGGCAATTACCACCATTTTGCTTTCCCCATTGGGTAAGAAAGCAGATCCTGTGTAGTGTTTTTGGTAGATGAATGGCGATTGAAATTTGCCCTCCATCAATACACCAGTAAGCTTGCTTCCACCCCTCAAAGTATTCCTGAATCGGTCGTCCCTAGATTGCATATAAGCATTTTCCAAGTCGACGTTTGCCGGGGCCTGAATTGTTTTTGTATAGGGGCTGCTGCTCAATAATGGTGTTACATTAAGGTCCGTTTTTGATTTGGCAGTAAGTGTTGCTGGGAATTGACCCCAAACCGGACCTACGTTTTTGTTGATGATGTGCGGTGAACTAACCGACATAAACACGGGGAAATAATAGAAATCGATCATTTCCGGACGGTTGCCCACGGGAATCGGAATTTGATTGCAATTGGCATCCATCAGCAGCGTGGATTCCATTTTTACGCCATAATTAAACAACGATGCGTTAATGTTCTCCAACTGATTGTCCATAGCGGCGATAGAGCTGTTGGTTTCGAAACTGTCGATTTCCACATGCACCGGATCAATCATCCAAATCACCTTGCCTCCTTTTAGTAAAAACTGATCGATCAAATAGAGCTCAGAGGGAGAGTAGTCTTTTGCCGGCTTAATAATGAGCAATAAGTCGTTGTTGTTTAATCGCTGTTGTAGGCTATTAATTAGCGCACTGCCCATTTCTTCTGGGTTGCTCAGTGATTTTAGTTTGTCGATGAATGGCTCCGCAGATTTTGGGTCGGCCACGTTGATATTCAACGCTGAAACATCGTAGTATTTGCCCAATTCCGCAGCGAAATCTCCTACGCGATTGTCGATCATCTCTCCCGAACCATCCGCAACGGCAATCTTCTTGGGTTTGTCTAATGTGCACTGCCTTAACCCATTGGCGATTTCATACTCCACGTTGTCAATCGCTCTTTTGATGTTGTTGTCGGCGTCCAAAGCCACATCATGCTCATAGAAATTGATCGCAACAGTTTTTCCGGCGTACATCATTTCTGCACCCGGTATAATATTCTTAATAGTGGTGCTGTTGCCACCCTCACCTTCAATATCGCGCTGATGAATCACCCCGCGCTGATTGAAATCATCCAGAATGCCACTGACTTCAGATAACTGTTTTCCTTCGAACGGGTCGATGACTTCGATTTCAATTTTTCCGCCGCTGAGTTCGCGAAATTCATAGGCTACATCGCGGATTTCATTGCGAAGGTTTTTGAATCGGGCCGACATATCGCCGTCCAAATAGAGGCGGAAGTAGCACTTTTCCTTGAGCTCTTTGCTGAGTTTTTTGCTTGTTTCGCTAAGGGTGTAACGTTTTTCCTCTGTTAAATCGATGCGCAAATAATAGAAATTACCGAGGATGTTTGCTACGATGATAATTACCAACAGCGTGGTAAATTCCAAGATGGATTGAATGCGTGCTCCGTACTTTTTCATCACCATTTTCTGCTTTCAAATGCCATTTTCGTTGCCCCTAAGAAGGTTGCAATGAATCCAAAGAAGTAAATCACATCACGGGTGTCTAGTACGCCACGACTTATTGATTGATAATGAAAATCAAGACTGAACCATTCCAAGCTTTTGCCGATGGCGTCCAGGGCCTTGATATCTCCGAGTAGGCTCAATACGCCAAACCAGAAAAAACACAATACCATAGAAATTATCAACGAAACGATTTGATTGTCGGTCAGTGAACTAGCAAATAACCCAATGCTTGCATAGCTCGCCGCGAGTAATATCAAACCAAAATAGGAACCCCAAGTAGCTCCGGCATCGGTGCCTTGCAAGGGATCGGCAAGTTGTTGAATCGTATAGTAATAAAATAGGGTGGGTAAAAGGGTGAAGACGATCAATGCCACGGCTGCCAAATATTTTCCCATCAAAATGGATAGGTCGCTCACAGGACGGGTGGTCAAAATTTCTATCGTACCCAATCGACGTTCTTCGCTGAGGCTTCGCATCGTAATGGCAGAAACCAAAAATATCAAAATATAGGGAGCGATGTTGAACATCACTTGCAGGCTAGCCACTCCCAAATCAAGGACGTTATTCCCTTTGATGATCCACATGAACAATCCGGTGATTGCCAAGAAAACGCCCATTACGATATAGGCAATGAACGAGCCCAAGAAACTGCGAATTTCCTTTTTAAATACTTCCCACATGGCTTGTCAAATTTCTAAAAATGGTCTCTAAACTATCCGATGGCGCTGTCTCTTTTAGGCCTTCCAACGTATTGTCGGCAATGATCTTGCCCTTGTTTATTAATATCACTCGGTTACACATGGCTTCTACCTCTTGCATGATGTGGGTGCTCAAAAGAACTGTTTTTTCGCTGCCCAAATTTTTAATAACGTTTCTAATCTCAACCACCTGGTT
>CANHXF010000020.1 GCA_947464515.1 Flavobacteriales bacterium | reverse complement strand
CTATATTTCAGCCCCTTCCCTTTTTCTGCCAACGTAAAAACCAAGTCGATATGGTCGTAATAGTTCTTAAATGTCACCTTCTTATATCCATACGATCTAAATCTAGGCTCCAAATAGGAAAAATAATGGCTGGATTTTGATTCAACCAACACATCGAATTGCTTGTTATGATGCAGAAACTCCTGAAAAAGCAGTGTGGTATCCAATTCTACTGATGAGCGATCTTCTTCGTCATCATCCGCATCCAAATTCACATCGCCAACCTCAAAAGCGACCAATTCACCTTGATTCCTTTTTTTATCGTGAACCGTTTGACTCACATAGGCAATCCCGTCTGCGGTGAGCAAGTAATCGGCAAGTCCTTCTTCTAAAGTAAATTTAACGACAGGTATCGACTGATACAATCCGTTGATTTGGCCCTTGTTCTCAATAAAATAATGCGTTTGAAACACATCATATTTTACGAAATTCTGTTGGGCCGATGCTAAACTTGCGATACAAAAAAGGACAAAAACCAGCATTTTGTTCAAGACCCATTTATACAAGCTTATCTGTTTCATTCAAATAATAAGAATCAAATATACATACTCTAATTGCAATGAAGTCAAAGCCATCCGATTAGAAATCCCAATCCATTGGTATTTACAGACATTTTCATTATCTTTGCACCCCGTTTTGAATAAACTGGGATTAAAAAATACACAATAAAGACATGGCAACCAAAATTAGATTGCAAAGACACGGCAGAAAGAAACGAGCTTTCTTTCACATTGTGGTAGCGGATTCGCGTTCACCAAGGGATGGTAAATTTATCGAGAAACTCGGTAGCTACAACCCTATCACCAATCCTGCTACAATCGTACTTAACGTAGACCGCGCAGCCCAATGGCTGTTAGACGGCGCTCAACCAACCGACACTGCAGCTGCAATTTTGAGCTACAAAGGTGCATCTTACAAGAAGCACTTGCAGGTAGGTGTAAACAAAGGAGCTATCACCCAAGAAGAAGCCGACAAGCGCTTCGCCACTTGGTTGGAAGAAAAGGCTGGCCGCATTGAAGCCAAAAAATCGAACTTATCTAGCGCTGCCCAAAAGGTTAAAGCAGAAGGTTTGGTTGCGGAATCAAAGCGTAGAGCTGCTACAGAAGCTAAATTGGCTGCTAAATTGGCCGAAGCTGAGGCTGCTGCCAATCCAGTAGTTGAAGAAGAAGTTGTTGCCGAAGAAGCACCTGCTGCCGAAGAAGCTCCTGCTGCTGAAGAAGCGCCTGCTGCTGAAGAAGCGCCTGCTGCTGAAGAAGCACCTGCCGCTGAAGAAGCACCTGCCGCTGAAGAAGCACCTGCCGCTGAAGAAGCACCTGCTGCTGACGAAGCACCTGCTGCTGAATAATTGCAAGCGCCATGAATGTATTACCACCACCGCTCACCTTGGTTGGGAAAATACATGGTAAACATGGTTACGATGGAAGATTATCCATCGAATGCTTTGCAACATCAAAGAAAATCATATCAAAAGGGAACTACCTATTTGTCGTAATCGACGGAAAAGGAGTTCCCTTTTGCATTACCGACGTGAACAAAACCCAAGAGTTGATAAAACTCAAAGGCATTGACAGCGAGGAAAAAGCCAAGGCACTTATGGGACTGTCGTTTGGTGTCCCCGCTAGCAAAAAAATGTCGGTTATCCCAAGTATAAACGGCCTCGTGGGTTTTGGCGTATTCGATCAAACCTCTGGATTCAAAGGTATCATTACTCAACTTGATGAGCTTCCGCAAGGTCCGATGCTCACGGTGATCGGAACCGAAATAACTGTCGACACAACGCTTGAGCCAATCAGCGGTCCTCAAGAAGAAAAGCCATCGCGAGAAGTATTAATCCCGTTGGTTGAAACTTGGATTACTAGAATTGATGAATCCGAACCCTGTATTTATATGGAATTGCCCGAAGGCTTGATTCATTTAAACGATTAATTCCTCACATTTCCTCATCGCCCAGCAGATCAGGGCGCAATCGCATCGTTCTTTCCAATGCTTGCTCGTGTTTCCATTGTGCTATTTTAGGGTGATTTCCTGTCGTTAAGACATCGGGAACTCTAACCCCTTGAAACACTTCAGGCCTTGTATACAAAGGCGGCGCAAGCAAATCGTCTTGAAACGAATCACTCAAAGCACTTTCTTCATCGCCCAAAACGCCGGGAAGTAAACGAACCACGGAATCTACTACTGCGGCTGCGGCAATTTCACCACCACTCAGCACAAAATCGCCCAGTGAAATTTCCAGGGTGACATATAAATCGCGAACTCGGTGATCGATGCCTTTGTAATGACCGCAAATCAGCATGACATTTTTGCCCAAACTGAGTTGGTTCGACAATCCTTGTTTGAGAGGCGAACCGTCTGGGGTCATGTAAATCACATGGTCGTATTCTCTTTCTGATTTCAACTTTTCAATCACTGCACTCAGCGGCTCCGGCATCAACACCATCCCTGCCCCACCACCGAAAGGCGTATCGTCGATCTGCTTGTATTTCCCCAACCCATAATCGTGCAAATTATGAATATGGATCTCCGCCAAACCCTTGTCGCACGCCCGTTTTGGAATGCTGTATCCCAACAATCCACCCAACAAATCTGGCACCGCCGAAATGATATCAAATCGCATTGTACAAAGATACCCGATGTTGATATTTAAACGTGTATTTCCCTCACCAAATTTGGAAAGCCACCGCTTGGCACCGAATTTTGAAAGATATGTTAACCCTACGCAGACCCTTGGTAATTTTTGACTTGGAAACCACTGGTGTAAGTGTCACCCATGACCGCATCGTTGAAATTTGCTTACTCAAAGTTTACCCAGATTTAAGAGAAGAGCTGCGTACTTATCGTATTAATCCAGGCATGCCAATTCCTGCCGGAGCCACCGCGGTCCATGGAATCACCAACGAGGACGTGGCAGATAAACCAAGCTTCAAGGACATGTCGGCTGAAATCAGTCAATTCATCCGCGATTGCGACTTTGGAGGCTTTAACTCAAACAAATTCGATTTCCCGATGCTCGTCGAAGAGTTTTTCCGCGCCCATATCGAAATCGATGTGCAACAATGCAAATTCGTGGATGCCCAGCGTATTTACCACATGAAAGAGCCGCGTACCCTAAGCGCTGCTTACAAATTCTATTGCGAACGCACCCTAGAAAATGCCCATAGCGCCGAAGCCGATACCATTGCCACTTGGCAGATCATCAAGGCGCAAATGGAAAAGTATACCGACCTCCCGGAGACCATTGAGGCACTACACAGCCTAACTGGGCAAGACCTCCTCGCCGATTTGGCAGGTCGATTGGTGTTTAACGAGAAAAAAGAAATCATTTTTAACTTCGGAAAGCACAAAGGCAAAACCGTTCGTGATATCCTCTTGAACGAACCCGGTTATTACAATTGGATGATGGATGGCGACTTCCCTCAGCAAACAAAAAATGTCCTTTCAAAAATTCGTCAGAGTCTGAAAAACGGATAATTTAGGAATGATCAACTTAGACGACATTGAAATCATCGACGAATTTGAGGACGATGAACCCGCGGTAGACCCCAGAAAACGGGGGCCACTGATTGGAAAAATACAAATCGTTGACCAAGGCGACGATTGGGCGGCTATCAACAAACCGGCTTTTGTCCCTTCGCTTCCTGAGAGAGGCAAATACACTGCGCAGTCGGTACAAGAATGGGCAAAAAACCAGTGGCCCGACTCCATCCTTTGTCATCGCATCGACAGAGAGACTTCGGGATTATTACTGATTGCGAAAAACCCGGAAGCGTATCGACATTTCTCGATGCAATTTGAGCACAGAAAAGTGCATAAAATTTACCATGCCATAGTGAATGGACAATTGCACTTCAACGATTTATGGATCGATTTACCGATCATCGCTGAACAGCTCGGAAAAATTCGCATCGATAGAAAAAATGGAAAGCCGGCGCAAACGAGATTCAAGTCGTTGCAAGTTTTTAAACACTTCACCCTAATGGAGTGCGAACCCAAAACCGGCCGATTACACCAAATCCGTGTCCACCTTCAAAGTCAGAATGCTTGCATCGCAGCGGATACTTTATACGGCAGCGATATCCCAATGCTTTCCTGGGTGAAGAGAAAATTACACGGGACCGATACCCCACTCATTCAGCGCTTTGCCCTACACGCCAAGCAAATGAGAATTCAAGCACCGGACGGAACCGATTTAGTACTAGAAGCTCCCTATTCAAAAGATATGGAGGTCATGCTCAAACACCTGAACAAATACAATCAATAAGCCATGAGCAGCGGTTTCAAACACGTCAAACCTGTGGTCCCAGCCATGAAAGTACCGCAGCCCATCGCGTTGCGAAAACTAGTACATCTGCAGGGAAAAGTGATGCGCGCTACCCTCAAACGCCTCAAGCAAAGACCACCTCGGGATTTGGATGAGCAATTTGAAAAACTGCACGAAAAAGCCTTTAAACAAATCGATTGCCTGGATTGCGGAAATTGCTGTAAAACAACCTCGCCCATGCTTTTCGAAAAAGACATTGAACGTTTGTCGACCCGCTTTAAACTCAAGCCAGGAGATTTCGTAACGCAGTATCTAGAAATCGACACCGATGGACTTTATGCAATAAAAGGTGCACCATGTCCATTCCTGGGCGACGACAATGCTTGCTCAGTTTATGAGGACCGTCCGAAAGCCTGTCGAGAATACCCGCACACCAATCACCGCAAAATGCACACTCACTTGGCTTTGGCCCACCACAACATAGAAATATGTCCGGCCGTTTTTGCCATCGTAGAGCAATTGAATGCGCTTTAAGAGATTCCCAAAATTCCCCGCATCAAACATCCAAACCAAGACTTTCTAGGGTTATATTTGCGGTTCTTTTAACCGCTTCATGCAAAACATTCGCAATTTCTGTATCATCGCCCACATCGACCATGGCAAAAGCACCCTTGCTGATCGATTGTTAGAGTACACCAACACGGTGAGCAAGCGCGACTTGCAAGCACAGGTTCTTGACGATATGGATATTGAGCGGGAACGCGGCATTACCATCAAGAGTCACGCCATCCAAATGAATTACGAATTGGACGGTCAGAAGTATATTCTGAACTTGATCGACACACCAGGTCACGTGGATTTTAGTTATGAAGTGAGTAGAAGTATTGCGGCTTGCGAAGGCGCATTGTTGATTGTTGATGCATCTCAAGGGATTGAAGCACAGACAATTAGTAACTTATTCATGGCCTTGGAACACGATTTGGAAATCATTCCTGTTCTGAATAAAATTGATTTGCCGGGCGCCATGCCGGAGGAAGTAAAAGACGAAATTGTTGATTTGATTGGATGCGACCGCGACAGTATTCTTGTGGCCAGCGGAAAAACAGGTCAAGGCGTTCACGATATATTAAGAGCCATCGTTGCCCGAGTACCTGCACCAAAGGGAGACATTAACGCACCATTGAAAGCGTTGATTTTTGATTCGGTTTTTAACTCCTTCCGAGGAATCATTGCCTATTACAGGATCATTGACGGCAAACTAAAGAAAGGCCAACACGTCCGATTTATGAACGGTGGCAGTGAGTATTTTGCCGATGAAATTGGTATTTTAAAAATGGATTTAAGTCCGCGCGCCGAAGTTTGTGCCGGTGACGTGGGATATATCATTTCCGGCATCAAAGATGCCAAAGAAGTAAAAGTGGGTGATACACTTACCGACAAAGCACATCCCGCAGCTATTGCTATTGATGGTTTTGAAGATGTGAAGCCTATGGTTTTCGCTGGAATATACCCTATCGATACTGAAGATTTTGAGGAATTGCGTGAAGCGATGGGCAAATTGCAACTCAACGATGCAAGTATCGTTTTTGAACCAGAGAGTTCTGCTGCTTTAGGCTTTGGATTTCGTTGCGGTTTCTTAGGAATGCTTCACTTGGAAATTATCCAAGAGCGTTTGGAACGCGAATTCAACATGACGGTTATTACCACTGTTCCCAACGTGAGTTATGTTGCATATACCACCAAGGGGGAAGAAGTTTTGGTAAATAATCCAACCGATCTGCCACCACCTGAGAAAATTGATTATGTGGAAGAGCCTTATATTCGGGCCAGTGTAATTACAAAATCCGACTATGTAGGTCCAATCATGACATTATGCTTGGATAAGCGAGGGCTATTAACCAACCAAATTTATCTAACGAGCGATCGCGTAGAAATGAATTTCGAAATGCCTTTGGCCGAAATCGTTTTTGATTTTTACGATCGTCTAAAGTCGATTTCTAAGGGCTACGCCAGCTTTGACTACTCACCTTTGGGATACAAAGAGAGTAAGTTGGTGAAGATGGATATTATGTTAAACGGCAAGGGAGTTGATGCGTTGAGTGCGATTATTCACCGCGACAATGCCCAGGATTTAGGTCGTAAAATTTGTAAGAAACTTAGAGATTTGATTCCACGTCAGCAATTCGAAATCGCCATTCAGGCTGCGGTTGGCGCAAAAATCATCTCTCGCGAAACTTTATCTGCGATGCGTAAGGATGTAACGGCCAAGTGTTATGGTGGTGATATTTCTCGTAAGCGAAAACTACTAGAAAAACAAAAAGCTGGTAAAAAACGCATGAAGTCAGTGGGCAATGTCGATATTCCCCAAAGCGCCTTCATGGCCGTGTTGAAGTTAAACGAGTGATTTAACTTTGGGGACGTATGGAGTCCCTGGGGTATAATGAAGAGGCCATCGCTGCGATGGAATTGGGTTTTTGTGGCGGCATAGGACCTGTTTTAGGAAGGATATTAATAGAACATTTTGGCTCGGCGAGGGCGGTATTTGAAGCAGCGCCTGCGGCGCTGCTTCAAATACCCGGCGTATCCCAAAAAGCCCATTACAACATCATTCATAGCGCAAAATCCAATTTCAATGAGGCCCGAGAATATGTCAAGCAGCACATAGCATTGGGAATTTCCGTTGTCAGTATTTCCCAAGAAAACTACCCCTACCGCCTGAAAGAACTGGCCGACGCGCCGCTGTGTTTATATTACAAAGGAGAAATTGAATGGGATGCACCAAGAATTTTGGGCGTCATTGGCACACGAAAACCCACACCCCATGGCAGCCACGAAGCCAAGAAATTGGTGGAGGAAATTCGTGCATTTGACCCAATTATTGTCAGCGGGATGGCCTACGGCGTAGATGCAATTGCCCATCGTACGGCATTAGAAACGGGACAGAAAACATGGGCAGTGCTTGCACATGGCCTTGAAAAAATATACCCCCCGACCCACAAGACATTTGCTCAGCAAATGCTAGCCAGCCGCGGGGGCCTGATCTCCGAATTCCCTGTCGGCACAAAAATGCACCCCGACTATTTCCCCAAAAGAAATCGAATTGTTGCCGGTCTATGCGATGCGATCCTTGTCACCGAAAGCGGAATCAAAGGTGGATCCATGATTACAGCAAGCATCGCACATGGATATAATCGCGACGTATTTGCTGTCCCAGGAAGACCATCAGACCTTGCCTCCATTGGATGCAATTTTCTCATCCAAAAAAATATGGCCCAAATCACCACAAACGCCACGGATATTGGAGAAGCTATGAATTGGGAAAACAAAAACCCCCGCTCAAACGGAAATAACAATCATCAATTAAACCTCTTCCAACAGTTAAACCCCATAGAAAAACAAGTCATGGAATGGCTGATGGAAGGAATTAACCACCCCAATAAAATGCTCGAAAAACAACAATGGGCAGCGGGCAAAATCTCAATGGCACTGCTCGACCTAGAACTAAAGGGGTTAATTTCTGCTACGGGGGGCAATAACTACCGTCCGAATTAGCCAGGAATTTAAATCCTAGCAATCTTAATCGTTAGTGAAATTCGTTGACTTAACGCTTTTTGCCTTTCGGTGCGGAATTTGCACGCTGCTGACTCGCCTTCATCGCATCTTCCATACGTTGCTGGAACTTGGATTTGGTAGCAGGTTTTTTGCGATTCTCGGCAATTTGCGCATGCAATTTGGTGTCGTCAACCGTTCTGCGAATAACCCATTGCTGACCAAACGTGATCATGTTACTCACAAAATAATACCACGTTAATCCCGCAGCATAATCGTTTAACACTCCCAAGAAAATCACGGGCATGAAATAGCCGATATACTTCATCTGACCTGTTACACCCGACAACTGATTGTTAAAGTGGGTATAAATCAAGGTAGAAACGGTCATCAAAATAGTAAAGAAACTCACGTGATCACCATAGAAAGGAATGGTGAATCCCAAATTAGGTCCATCGTACTGACTCAAATCGGTAGCCCACATAAATGCTTTCTGTCTAAGTTCAAACGCATTTGGAAAGAACTGGAACATCGCAAATAATATTGGCATCTGCAACAAAACTGGAACGCAACCACTCATCGGACTTACACCCGCCTTGCGATACAACGCCATATTTTCCTGCTGCATTTTCTGCATATCGCTTCCGTGCTTTTCCTTAATAACGTCAATTTCTGGCTTAAGGATACGCATTTTGGCTGTACTGATATACGACTTGTAAACCAATGGCAACAAGGCTGTTTTGATGATAACCGTAAGGAGCAAAATGATAATACCCATACTACCTATCACACCATCCAAAGCATGAAAAACAGGGATTACAGCATAACGATTCACCCAACCAAAGATCCCCCATCCCAAAGGAATGATGCTCTCTAATCCCGCATTTGGCATACCCACTTGCGCATCCTTCATCGTATAAAACTGATTTGGGCCAAAATAGTAGCTAAATCCGTATGATTTCAGGGGCTGACGTTCGAAATCGACGTATACTTCAGCGTTTAAATCTTTGATCCGGTTCGCATCTTTCGTTTCTTTCCAAGCAATTTTCGCATCGCTAGAGAATCCAGAATCGGCAACCATCATCACAGAAAAATATTGCTGTTTAAAGCCAAACCAATCCAAATTATTCTTCAGTTCCTCACTCGCTGGGCTTGCCAAATCCAACTTATCAGCATCCTCACCATGCAATCGGTAAACAACAGTAGTATTCTGCGTTTCCCACTTCATGTCCTTCTCCTGCTTCTGCAGCTGAGCTCTCCAAGTAATTTTGATACCCGAATTGCGCGATTTCACGATTTCATCGATGCCCTTGAGCTTCAATTCATGCTTCACAGTAAAACCATCCGCCGCCAAAGAATAAATCTGGTCGATGTATCTAGCCGAATCCCCCAAACGCAATGTCACTTGGGTCTCTGTTTGAGAAACAACATTCCAATAAAAATCGGCGCTATTTAAAGGACCATTGGCAGTATATAACTCAAATGCCCATTGGTTGTCGTTCACTTGATTCGACAACAATTCCAATACACTTGAATCCGAACGACGATGATTATTAAGTACTACGCGACCAACATTTCCACCTTTTGTGCGGATATCGATGCTTAATTCCTTGCTTTTCAGCTGAACCAACCCTGGTTTGCCTTGCAATTGCGATGCAAATCCTCCGATTGTACTCAATAATGCAGAATCTTTTGCCGGCGATGCGCTTTCTGAAATTGCTGAACTATTCGATTTGGCAGTCGCTGGAGAAGTCACTTTCGCGGCCTCTACCCTTGCTACGCTATCGCGCTGACGTTGAAAAATTGCTTGTTCCTCCGCTGTGGGAGCCGTGTACCAATAGTATCCTATTAAGATTAGGAAAATGAGCGAAAAGCCGGTGATTGTATTGCGATCCATGAATAAAGGATGCGAAGTTACAAAAAAAGAAGGCGGGCAATCTATGAAAAAATTGAAGTTCTAATAAATAATGATGAAAACCCCTTTGAATAGGCATTTCGAATTACTATCTTTGCGCACCGAATATTCACGATGGCCAACGTAGGAAAAATCTCACAAATTATTGGTCCAGTGGTCGATGTTAGTTTCAACGAACCCGGATCTACGCTCCCTAAAATTTACAACTCATTAACCGTTACCAAAGACAACGGTCAATCCCTAGTGCTTGAAGTACAACAGCACTTAGGCGAAAACATGGTACGTACCATTGCGATGGACGGAACTGATGGACTTCGCCGCGGTATTGACGCGATTGATACTGGCGATGCGATTCGCATGCCCGTGGGTGAAGCCATTCGTGGCCGATTGCTCAACGTGGTAGGTGATGCAATCGACGGGATGACGCCTCTTTCTAAAGAAAATGGAAGAGCAATTCACCAACCAGCTCCAACTTTCGACAATTTGAGCACCAGTGCAGAGCCTCTGTACACAGGTATCAAAGTAATCGATTTGCTTGAGCCCTACGCTAAAGGAGGTAAAATCGGCTTGTTCGGTGGTGCCGGTGTAGGAAAAACGGTTTTGATCATGGAATTGATCAACAATATCGCGAAAGCATACTCAGGTATGTCGGTTTTCGCCGGTGTTGGTGAAAGAACCCGTGAAGGAAACGATCTATTGCGCGAGATGATTGAATCTGGCGTTATTAAATACGGCGAAGCATTCAAACACAGCATGGAAAGCGGTGGTTGGGATTTGGATACCGTAGATATGGAAGACTTAAAAAGTAGCCAAGCCACATTGGTATTTGGTCAGATGAATGAACCTCCAGGAGCCCGTGCAAGGGTTGCATTGAGCGGTTTGTCAGTGGCTGAATATTTCCGTGATGGCGATGGTACCGGTGCCGGAAAAGACATTCTTTTCTTTATCGATAACATTTTCCGTTTCACACAAGCAGGTTCTGAGGTATCAGCGTTGTTGGGCCGTATGCCTAGCGCCGTAGGTTACCAACCTACCCTTGCTACTGAAATGGGTGCGATGCAAGAGCGTATCACTTCTACTACACGTGGATCAATCACGTCGGTTCAAGCAGTTTACGTCCCTGCGGATGACTTAACAGATCCAGCGCCAGCGACAACTTTCGCCCACTTAGATGCTACAACAGTATTGTCTCGTAAAATTGCGGAATTGGGTATCTACCCTGCTGTGGATCCTTTGGATTCTACTAGCCGTATTTTGAGCGAGGAAGTTTTGGGTAAAGAACATTACGGATGTGCTCAACGCGTAAAAGAGTTGCTACAACGTTATAAGGAATTACAAGACATCATTGCCATCTTGGGTATGGATGAATTGAGCGAAGACGATAAATTGGTGGTTCACCGTGCTCGTCGTGTTCAACGTTTCTTGTCTCAACCTTTCCACGTTGCAGAACAGTTTACGGGTATCCCAGGCGTATTGGTAGACATCAAAGAGACCATCAAATCATTTAACATGATCATGAATGGCGAAGTGGATGAATACCCAGAAGCCGCCTTTAACTTAGTAGGTACCATCGAAGATGCTATCGAAAAGGGTAAGAAATTATTGGAAGAAGCCAACGCATAATTAAAGATATGTTTGTAGAAGTATTAACACCAGATAAAACCTTATTCAGCGGAGACGCCGAAGTAATCACATTGCCTGGTGTAAACGGAAGCTTTCAGATCCTCGACAACCACGCACCTATGATTGCAAACTTGAAATCAGGGAACGTGGAAATCAAAAGCAGTACACAAACCGAAACCTACGAAGTCAAAAGTGGATTGGTTGAAGTGCTGAAGAACAAAGTCGTTGTATTGGTTTAATCACCTTTGATATCCCACTCACAATTAGAGTCGGGTTAGATTAACAACATATTTTATCATAAAAAGAGAGAGGGCTCCCACTGGGAGCCCTCTCTCTTTTTGTGATAAACCAATACCATCCTCACAATTATTAAATCTCATCGACAAGCCGATTTATCCCTAAACAAAACATTAAAGCAGCCCATATCACAAAACCCTACAGAATACCAATTGTTCAACTTATCCACAAAACACATCAACAAACCAAGACGAAATACCTTGTAAATAATTGACAATCAATGCATTAAACAAACACGCCCAGCAACAATTCGTTATTTTGTTTAACTTTATAACGACATTTCTTGTACAATAAAATTTGATTAAACTTAAACAAAATACCATCTTTGTATAAGATATCCGCATGAGAATTATACAAAACGATTTCGACAAGAAAATAGCAGGGGAATTGCTTCCGCTAAGAAATTACGCATTGTCGCTCACCCACGACATGGACGACACCAAAGATTTAGTGCAAGACACAATCCTTAAAGCTTACAGATATCAGAGTAAATTCCAAGAAGGCACAAACCTTCGCGGTTGGCTCTATACCATTCTCAAAAATAGCTTCATCAACAACTACCGTCGTGACATGAAGCGTAATACATTCTTGGACAGCACAGACAATTCATATTTTATTGATTTGCCGTCACACAAAATCGACAACGATGCAGAGACCAAATTTATCCGCCAAGACTTGGAAGCTGCAATCGATGAGCTATCCTTCGACTTAAGAGTGACATTTAAACTAAATACCGAAGGTTACAAATACCACGAAATTGCCGAAGAGATGCAAATTCCAATTGGCACAGTAAAAACCCGCATTTTTGTCGCCCGCCGAATACTTCGCGAGCGTCTGAAAGAATATGCAGTGGTTTACGGATTACAAATGGCGTAAATTTGAGGTATTCTTCATGATACCAGATCATTTAACATACCTATTCTTAAATATCATCACGATTGCTGGCCCCCTAGCGCTATCATTCGACAAAAAAGTAGCATTCTACAAGAACTGGAAACAGTTCACCTTAGCGATGCTTACAACGAGCACCATATATATTGTATGGGATATCTGGTTTACCAAAATAAACGTATGGTTATTCAATCCTCAGTTCCTTTACGGAAAATGGTTTGCCAATCTCCCACTAGAAGAATATATTTTCTTCATTATCATCCCCTATGCATGCCTTTTCATTTATGCCTGCCTCAAGGCCTATCTACCGAGCTTCTCGTTCAACAAAGCGCTCAAACCCATAGTGATTTCACTAATGGCTATGAGCCTCATTGCAATGGCAATTAACCCGAGTCACTTATATACCACACTAACGTTTGGATTTCTGTTCATCACACTAACTGTATTACTCCTCACGCGCCACACCGCCCATTTATCGCACATCATTCTGGCATGGAT
>CANHXF010000019.1 GCA_947464515.1 Flavobacteriales bacterium | reverse complement strand
CTAATGCTATATACTTCTAAATCACCGAGAACGGTGCTTACAATGGTACTTTTTGATTGATACCGCTCCAAGGAATCCAATTTCTCTTTGAAATCATGGGCTTTTTCAAATGCCAATTCGGCGGCGGCATTCAGCATCAACTCCTTTAGATGTCGTTTCACCTCCCCCAAATTCCCTTTCAACAGATATTTGATCTGGGCGATGCTTTCGTTGTACGATGATTCGGTTTGATGCCCTTCGCAGGGACCCAAGCAGTTCCCCAGCTGGTATTCCATGCAAATTTTGTGTTTGCCCGCGGCTACGCTCGCGGGCGTCATCCCAAAATTACAATTCCGGGTGGGATACAATTTTTTTACCAAATCCAATACGGTGTGCATCACCTTGACATTCGCATACGGCCCGTAATAATCAGACCCATCACGAATCGGATTCCTCGTCGGAAAAACCCTCGGAAACCGCTCCGCCGTAATCCGAATGTATGGATACGTTTTATCGTCCTTTAATGAAATATTATACCTCGGCTGAAATTCCTTTATCAAACTGTTCTCCAACAGCAAAGCATCCATCTCGGTATCAACCACCGTGTATTCAAAATACTGAATCTTACTGACCAAAATGGCGGTTTTGCGATTCTCGTGCTGCTGTTTGGTAAAATAACTGGTGACGCGCTTTTTGAGGTTTTTGGCCTTCCCCACATAGATAATAACATCCTGCGCATCAAAATACTTGTAGACCCCCGGCGAGTCAGGCAACGACTTAATCAATTTACTCAAATGCGCGGGGACCATAACACAAAATTACGCGCAAACCCCTATCAATGGGCACCAATTTCTACATGACGTGCACTAACAGTTTCCCCAAAGAACAATGAGGCCTGAAGATCAAATGTACTTGCATCGTCGGTGGTTACAAACTCACGCTTTCCGCCTCGAATTAACCCCAATTCAATCTCAGAATGTCGCACCAAATAATCTTGTAATTTTTCTGCAACGATGCCACCCTGTGTCACTAACCGAATCGAAGAAGGGACAAATTTCTTAATCGTTTCCATCAGCAATGGATAATGCGTACAAGCCAATAAAAGCGTATCGATTTTGGGATTGCGAGTCAAGATTCGATCCACATGCTGCTTCACAAAATAGTCCGCGCCTTCCCCTACCATTTGATTGTGCTCCACCAAATAAACCCACATCGGACAAGCTTCTTGCTCAACAATAACCGAAGGATAAAACTTAGCGATTTCCTTTGGATACGATTCAGACGCCACCGTCCCTGCTGTACCCAGAACACCAACCACTCCCGATTCAGAATACTCACCAATGGATTCAGTGGTAGGACGAATCACACCTAAAACACGCTTGTGATCGTTACGCTTTGGTAAATCAACCTGCTGAATCTGACGTAAAGCTTTCGCAGAAGCCGTATTACAAGCCAAAATGACCAAATCACAACCTTCATCAAACAGCCAATTCACACATTCCAAAGTGTAATGATATACCGTATCAAAAGAGCGATTTCCGTAGGGTGCCCGGGCATTATCGCCAAAATACAGATAATCGTATTCCGGCAAAACATCAACGATGCTCCTCATCACAGTGAGACCACCATAACCCGAATCAAATATGCCTATTTTGCCCTTTTTCATAAAACAAAGGACTGCTGAATCATCAACAGTCCTTCAAATGTATTGCAATAAAATGAATTACTTCTTCAACAAGGCTGCAATTACAGCACCTGTGATATCATCGGCGGGATTCGCACTCCACAGAACAATGCTCTGCGAATTGTCGATCACGTGTGCATAGCCCTTTGCCTTGGCTACATCGCCTGAAGTTTTCTTTACCAATTCCAAAATGGGGTTATACAAACGAACCTGCTCTTGTTGAATCTCAGACTTATAAGCCTCTTGGGTTTCTTGAGCCTCTTGCTGCAAACGCTGAAAACTCTTTTGAATCAATTCCAATTGTGCAGGAGAAGCTTTCAAGGCTTGCTTGGTTTGGTATTCCTTCTCTTTGTTTTGCATTTCTGATTCCAAATCCTGCAAACGCTGCATATAGCCTTGCTCAATGGCAGCCAATTTGGCCATTACTGAATCTTTCATTGGCAAAGTATCCACTACCTTCATGGTATTGATAGTAGCAATTTTCTGAGCCTGCGCGATGGAACCCATTGCCACAAATACTGTCATGGCAATCAATAGAATGGTTTTTTTCATGTATATCAAATTTAGTTTTTGTTAATTGTTATCGTCCTGATTTCCAGTGGGCGATGTACCATTTGGAACATTCCCCTTGGGCGATGGTATATTGGGCTTCACACCACCTGGACGTGTTTGGGTATTCGGATTTGCAGGAGTGGCAGTGGCACCAGGCATATCCTCTGTTGGGATTCCCAAAGCTTCCATCACCTCCAATGTTTTATCATACTTCTGATCCGCATAAAGCATCAACGCCCCACCCGATTTGTCAAAAATATAGGCATAACCCTCTTTTTTGGCGACGTTCTGAATCGCATCGTACACTTTGTCTTGCAATGGCTTCACTAACCTAGCACGCTCCTGATACAATTCGCCTGTTGGGCCAAACTTCGTTTCTCTAAATTTAATCAACTCAGACTCTTTCTGTTCGATGGCTTCTTTTTTCTGACGGCGTTTCTCATTGGTCAACAAAATTTCTTCCGCTGTAAAATCGCGATACATCTGCTCCAACGACGATTGCATTAACTGAGCCTCTCCCTGATATTTGGCAGCCAAATCATCCAAATCCTTCTGCGCCGCTCTGTATTCTGGCATCTTCGCCAAAATCACGTCTGAATCCACGAATCCAATCACCTGACTCTTTTGAGCGTTGGTTACACCCAAAATCATCATCATGCAAATTAAAAGGAATTGTTTTTTCATTTTCATTGATTTGTCAAACCGCATGCCAAAACTCATTAGTGCACGAAAATATAGATTTTTCCTCGATTTATGGATGCTCTAACAAAATTGAAGGTGTTACGATAATATTACTTTTATGTAACGCACGATCCGTGAACTGAATTGTAAATCTCACCGTATCGCCCCGATACTGAAAAGGCCTGGCCGGAATGTTTAAAACCAGATTGCCATGAACCGCTTTGCTGCGTCCTGTGGGCGTAATATTTCTAATCCTCTCGTGTAAAACGAGCGTATCTGAAGGACCTAGCAGGGGGTTCATCGGATTCACCCATTTGACCCCAATTTTATGCTGGTAATAGACCTTCAAATTGTAAAATTCCTTCTGTTGGTAGCCAAACGGAAACAGCGTATCGGCATCGTCTAGTCCCAAATCCCCATCGCTGTCTTCATAACCCAAATCGATTTCGATAAAACTATCATATCCATATCCACTGTTAAACTTATAAATGCCATCAAATGTCAGTTTGGGAACGGCCGAGACATTATCTTTGTTGGGATTACAAGAAATTATTGTCCCTGCCACCACCAGCATGACGGAAACCATTGAAAATATTGAAACCTTATTCCACATCCCTTCGTCCAAATTTAATGATTGGGCACAGTTAATTTTTCAATTTCAACAAAAAAACAATCCGCTTTTCGCTCAATGGCATCAACTTTACCCACCAACATCAAGTGAGTTCACTTTTTTGCCAATTGCTTTTTTCAAAAGTCATCTTGTAAGCAGTACATCAAAAAACGCCGAAATTACATTTAGCAGCTCGGGGACATCAGGAAGTACGACATCGCTTCACCATGTTACTGAATTAAAAATATACGAAGAGAGCTTTACGAAAGGGTTTGAACTATTCTACGGGCCGATTGAAAACTACTGCATCATTGGATTGCTGCCAAGTTACCTCGAAAGAACAGGGTCATCGCTAGTATATATGGTAGACCACTTCATCAAAAGGGGAAAACCGAACAGCGGATTCTATTTAGACGAATACCAAACGGTGGCCAGCATCATTCAAGACAATGAAAGTAAAAATCAACCCACACTCTTGCTTGGCGTCACCTTTGCGATGCTAGAGATGATAAATTCACTTCCCCCGCAACAATGGACCCAAACAATTGTAATGGAGACGGGAGGCATGAAAGGTCGTGGCCCCGAAATTACAAGGGAAGAGTTACAAAATCAATTAACTACACATTTGGGGGTTCAGCATGTCCATTCAGAATACGGAATGACGGAATTATTAAGTCAGGCCTATTCCCAAAAAAATGGTCGATTTTATTGTCCACCCTGGATGAAAATTTCTATTCAAGATCCTGGTGATCCACAACAGTGGTTTGGACATGAGAAAACGGGTAGAATCTGTATTATTGACTTGGCCAACGTGTATAGCTGCTCATTTATCGCAACCGACGATTTAGGAAAAACACATGAAGATGGCAGTTTCGAAGTACTGGGCCGAATTGATTTTAGCGACCTCAGAGGTTGCAATCAGTTGGTGATAGACTAATTACCCCCTGATCAATCCTCGTCCTCATCGGGAATATCAAGCACCTGCTCCCTAAGTTCTTCCTTGGCGTTCAAAGAATTCTCAAGGCTCAGAATCATCGCTGGCAACAAGAACAAATTCGCCGCCATACCCGTAAGCAAGGTTAAACCGGTTAACCAACCCAACGCTTGTGTTCCTTGGAAATTAGAGAAGGTGAAAATAAAGAATCCCGCACAAATGGCTACCATGCTATAAATCATACTCAACCCTACCTCTACAATGGTTCCATTGAGCGCTTCTCTTACCGATTTATTATGCTTGACGAGCTCTCGCCTAAAGGTGATGATGAAGTGAATGGTGGCATCTACTGTTATTCCAAAGGCGATACTAAACACTAGAATGGTTGATGGCTTTAGTGGCACACCAAAATAGCCCATCGTACCGGCCGTAACGAGCAATGGGATGATGTTGGGAATCACCGCTATCACAATCATTCGGATGGACGGGAATAAGAAGCCCATGGTGATTGTAATAATGATCAACGACCAAAACGTGGCACTGCCTAAACTGCCGAATAGGTAAGAATTGCCTTTCATGAACACCGCGGAAGTTCCGGTTACTTTTACAGCATATTCATCCTTGGGGAAAATCCGATCAATGATCACTGCAACTTCTTTATTAATACTATCCAAGGAGGTAGAACCAACATCTTTGATTTGATAACTGATACGCAAACCGGTTCTGCTGCTATCTATCAACCCCGACATCATCTGATTTTTTTCATTAGACTTAGTATTTGGCATTCGAGCCATGATATCGGCCAAGTCCAATGCATTGGGCATACGATAAAAAGCAGGATCGCCCTCATTTACCGTTTGATTGGCGTAGCAGACCACTTCCACAACCGACATCGGTTTTGAGAATTCTGGGTATTTTTTTAGGGCCCGCTGCAAACGATTTACTTTATCTAGGGTTTCAAAAGTGCCGATATCGCCATCATCATGGGTACGAACAACGATTTCATAAGGCATCACACCTTTGTAATGCTCCTGGAAGTACAATAAATCCTGGTACAACTTTGAACTCCGTGGCACATCATCCACCATATAGGCCAAGGGATGTAAACGGAAAACGAATGTGGTGCTCAACACTGTTAATGCGATAAACCAGAAATATATTCTTCGCTTATGATTAAATACCATAAACTTCACCCATCCCAAAAACTGATTGATATTTTTATTGTCGAGGTGAGCAATTTGCTTGTCCGATGGAACCGGCAAGAAGCTATAAAGGGCCGGAATACCAATAATATTAATAAAGAATACCAAGTTGATGGTAATGAACGAAACCACACCATAATGCTCTAGCATCTGTGTCTTCGTGAAATAGAATGTACCAAATCCAACCGCTGTGGTAAAATTGATCAGGAATGTAGCTACTCCAACGCGTGATATAATTCTGGTCAATGCTTTGGCTTTGTTTCCATGTTTACGGTATTCTTCGTGGTATTTATTGATGAGATAAATGGCATTTTGGACCCCAATCACGACCAACAATGGTGGAAGTGTTCCCGTAAGCAAGGTTAGTTTATAACCCAACAATCCGCACACGCCAAACATCACCAACACGCCTATTCCAATAAACACAATGGCGATGGCCAAGGTGCTAATGCTTCGGAAAAACACCAAAATCAAAATGGCCGTCACCAAAAATGCAATCACTGTAAAGAGAACCATTTCACTTTTTACAGTGGTAGCCATTTCAGTCCTAACATACGGTAATCCACCGATATGCATTTCAGCACCAGAAAAGTCTTCATATTCCTTGGCTGTTTTTTCGATGCTACGAATCAATCCAACCCTCTTTTCTGATTCCTGAGCCTTGTTGTCGAGCACCAATAAAATCAGTGCAGAATTGGTATTCTTGTTATACAACATCCCCTGATAGAATCGCATATCCAAGAATTTATCTCGGATACTATCTACTTCGGCTTGGGTAGTGGGCGCATGGGTGAATGCGGGTTTGATTTCAAATTTACCTGCCGTATCGGTACGCAAATCGAATAAGCGCGTAGGGCTGACAACTTGGTTAACGCCAGGGATATTCGACATGTCTTCACACATCTTATAATAGGCCCTGAAGTTCTTAAGTTCAAAGAGTTTATCACTGTTAAATCCTACTACAACTTTGTTATTGTCTAGGCCAAACGTTTTTTGAAATTTCTGATACGCCAAGAAATCCGCATCGTTACTTGGCACCAGTTTTTGCATTGCATACTCCAACTTAACTTTTGTTGCATAATAGCCCATCACTCCGGTGAAGGCCACAATCAATATCAAGAAAAGTGCGCGCTGCTTAAGAATAAAGCTTGCTATTTTATCCCACATAGATGCCGCAAAGGTACTGATAAAAAAATAAAGGTCGCCCGAGGGCGACCTTTAACAAATAAATATTAGAAGTAAAAGATTACTCAGCGATCACATCCAAAGTGATGGTCGCATTGATATCTTTAAACAAGTTGATGTTGGCTTCGTAAGTTCCGATGCTCTTAATGTCATCAAAAACAATTTTACGGCGGTCTACATCAAACCCTTTTTCTTTCAATACATTGGCAACTTGCAAGCTGGTAACTGAACCAAAGATTTTTCCACTAGCGCCTGCTTTTGCAGCAAGGTTGATAGTAGATCCATTCAATTTTTCAGCCAACGCTTCTGCATCTTTACGCAATTTGTCCATTTTGAACGCGCGCTGACGCATATCTTCGGCTAACATTTTCAATGCGCCTTCGTTTGCCAATTTAGCTTTTCCTGTAGGAATCAAGAAGTTCCTAGCGTAACCGTCTTTTACAACTACCACGTCATCTTTATGACCTAGGTTTTTTACGTCTTGGGTGAGAATGATTTTCATGTGTCTTCCTCCTTCTTATTTTAAACCATCAGCAACGAAAGGAAGCAACGACAGGTGACGTGCTCTTTTAATTGCTACAGAAATTTTACGTTGATACTTCAAAGAGGTACCAGTGATACGACGTGGCAAAATCTTGCCTTGCTCGTTGATGAACTTCAATAAAAACTCACCGTCCTTGTAGTCGATGTATTTGATACCGTGTTTTTTGAAACGGCAATACTTCTTCTTTTGCAGAACCTGCGGAGTTTGGTTGAAGATAAAGTTAGAATCTTTGCTCATAGTTCGTCCTCCTCAATTGCGATTTTCTTTTTAACAACAACTTTCGTTCCTTGTGGAGTTACCGTACGAAGCTCGCCATTGCGTTTGCGTTGATTGAAATCAACACCCCAACGGTCTAACTTCACAGTGAGGTAACGCAAGATGCGCTCGTCGCGGCGAAAAACTAATTCAAAAGACTTGATGAATTCAGGGTTTGCCTTGAATTCGAACAAGTGATAAAATCCCGTGCCTTTTTTCTGGATAGGGTAGGCTAGTTTGGTTAGTCCCCAATTTTCTTCGTGGACTAACTCCCCTCCATTGCCGGTGATCAACTCTCTGTAGCCTGTAACAGCATCTTTCATCTGTTGTTCAGAGAGCACGGGTGTCAAAATGATCACGGTCTCGTACTGGTTGGTATTCATTTGGCTGTAAATTTAGGGCTGCAAAAATACGGCTTTATATTCAATCCTACAAGTGTTTACACACTTTTATTGGTTTCCCAATTTACGGAACCGGATCATACCCGCTCCCGCCCCAAGGCCCGCATCTGCCTATCCGCCGAATTGTTAACCAAATGGCTTTGAAAAAGTTATGCTTTCTAAATGCCTCAACCCCATATTGACTGCACGTTGGGGTGAAACGACAAGCAGTGGGGAGCAGCGGGGAAATGGCTCCTTGGTAAAATTTTATCACTACAATTGGCAATAAAGACAGAAACCAACGGAGTCCGCGATTGCTACTTGCAGGCGCATCGACATGCTTTCTGACAAATTCTTCGTTATGCAGTTTTTTCGAGCACATCCAAAATCTTCTGCTGTAATACCTTATACGATTTTTCCAACGCCTTGTAATCCGGCAATTCACTGCCTGTATACATCAACGCGATGGCCATCGTTTTCCCTTGGACCGTCAGCGCCTCGTACAACTCAGTCTTATTATGTCGATATAACTCACGTAACCGCCGCTTAATAAAATTCCGATCCACCGCTCGCTTAAACTTGCGCTTACTCGCCGTAAATACTACCTGGGCAGGAACCCCTTCCACAGGCAAAGGCGTGAAATACAAATTGGCACGAAGCGGATATTTAGAAACAAAAACGCCCGACCCAAAGAGCCCGGCGAGAATATTAACGTTGTTCAGTTTTTCGGATTTACCGAAAGCCTTTCCCAAACGATATGGCAACACTATGTGAGTCATTGCCTGTTTACGCAACAAAGGGATTAACCCTTGTGACTGCGCTCGTGAGATACAGTAAGACTGGCACGACCGCGTTTGCGACGAGCTGCCAAAACCCTACGGCCATTGCTTGTAGCCATGCGCTCACGGAAGCCGTGACGGTTTTTACGTTTTCTTGTAGAGGGTTGGTAGGTGCGTTTAGTCATGATTGAAAATGCTTAAAAGGGCTGCAAATATACAACCATTCAAACTACTTTGCAAGTACCCCCACTCTTTTTTTTCAATACACAACACTATCTTTGAAATTGATGAACGACCAACCACAATATTCCGAAAAATCAGGCTTCCCCGCATGGATATTTTGGGCAATCGCCAGTATTCCGCTCACCATTTACTTGTACGAACGCATCGCCCACCCCATAGATAGCGAGCCATTTGATTGGTTCGGCTTGGTCATTCTCGGCGCCGTTGGCATATTGATTTTCTCCATCAAACTCCATGTAACCGTCAACACAGAAGGTATTACCTACAAATACCCACCGTTTCACAACAAACCCAAACAAACGCCTTGGGCAAATATCGAATCAGCGGAGCTCATGAAAATCAACCCCCTCAAAGAATTTGGTGGCTGGGGTTTGCGTTACGGAAAACTCGGCACGGCCTATACCACCCGTGGCAAATACATCCTTCACATCAAAATGCACTCCGGAAAGCCCATCAACCTAACAATCGCTCAACCTGAAAATTTAATCGCTGCGGTAACGAAACAAAATTGGCCTATTCAGCCCATAATTCCTAAAATAAAAACTTCGTAATTACCCGTTGTAATACAATTCGCGAATCAGACCATCGGCCAATCCGATTCGGGGAACACCGATCTCTGTAATATCCGCCCATTTCAAAATCGAAGTGTATATCTGCAACGCAGGAACAATCACTTCTGCCCTTTCCTGTCGCAAATTAAATTCGTGCATTCGTTCAATCATTGACTGATTACTCATCACCTTGTAATATCCTTCCATCTGACTGAGGGAAAGCGATTTCCCGTCCTTGATTTTAGAGATCGAGAACAACTTATTAATATTACCGCCACTACCAATAACCGTCAAATTTTTAACCCCTTTCACAGAAGATTTCACCGCCGCTTTCATTGAATTCCACACATCGTCGGACACCTGGCCTTGTAACATTCGTAATGTGCCAACATTAAATGAATCTTGCAAAATTCGCTTGCCCTCACAATACATCGTAAGCTCCGTACTGCCGCCGCCTACATCCACATACAAACGAGTTTCATTGTCCAAATCCGACTCCATCATATGCGTATCGTAAATGATCGCAGCCTCCTCTTTTCCGGTGATAATATCAATCCGCAAACCCGTCTCCTCAAAAATCGACTTCACCAACGCCTCTCCATTTTGGGCATCGCGCATCGCAGATGTTGCACAAGCCCTAAAACGCTCCACGCCATAAATATCCATAATCAACTGAAATGCGCGAATACTCTTCATCAACGCCGATGCCTTTTCTTCGCCAATAAAGCCATCTTGAAACACATCAACCCCCAAACGAAGCGGGATACGCAATAACGTGAGCTTGGTAAAATCTACCGACTCGCGATACGGCACAGCCTCGGACACCAGCAGTCGAACTGCGTTGGATCCTATATCAATGGCTGCGAGATTCAATGGTGTATTCTTTATTTTTTAAATAGTCATGTATGGCAACTTGAGACCGAAGCCATGGCTCCCCTTCCTCAGGCACTACGTATTGATTGCTCAATGCAGCATCCAAAATTCGGGCTTTTTCATTCTCCTTTAGTTGGATGTTCATAATATGTGACAATTCTGTTTGAATCTCTTTGTCGATGATGGGACAAGCCACCTCAACGCGATGATCCAAATTCCTCACCATCCAATCGGCCGACGAGATAAAAACTTGCTTTTGCTCTTCTTCTCCAAAAATAAACACCCGGGCATGCTCTAAATATTGATCCACAATAGAAATGGCTTGGGGTTGTTTTTTGAACGATTTTTGATCCATCACACCACAGAAAATCCCGCGAACCACAAAACTACTCTTCACTCCCGCCTTGGCCGCATCATACAAGTCATGAATCAACTGATCGTCGCTCAAACTATTCAGCTTCACCACCAACGAGCCCCCTTTCTTCCGCTTGCTCAATGAAATTTGCTTGTGAATTTGGGCTTGAAAAAACTTACGCATCGTAATCGGCGCGGGGATCAATGTCCTGCAGGTCTTTAAACCCGTTAGATTTGGTATGGGTCGCTCCAAACAATCAAATACTCTATTAATATCAGCCATAATCTGACGGTTCGATGTCAGCAAACAATGATCCGCATAAACCTTGGCCGTACTCTCATTCAAATTACCCGTACTCACAAAACCAAACTGGGTGGTTCTGTTGAATTCTCTGCGCTTAATGACACAGATTTTTGCGTGAATTTTCATCTCAGGCAACCCAATGTAAACCTTCACCCCCTCCTCTTCCAATCGCTTCTTCCACATCAAATTCGCTTCCTCGTCAAAGCGCGCTTTCAACTCAATAACCACAGACACTTGCTTCCCATTTCTCACCGCATTCACCAATGCATTGATTACCCTTGAATCTTTGGCCAATCGATACAAAGTCACCCGAATACTAACAACCGCCGGGTCGATGGCCGCTTCACGCAACAAATCAATCACCGAATCAAAGGAGTGGTAAGGGAAATGTAACATCACATCCTTCTTAGAAATGACATCCATAATCCTACACGGCTGGGTCAACAGCGGATGAACAAAAGGCTTGGGGCGAGAATTGATATCCGTAAAAACCTCCCTCGGGAAATCCATGAAATCCTTAAAATTGTGAATTCTACCCCCAGGAACCATGTGATCCTTCTTGTTCAAACTCAATCGCTTCATCATAAACTCCAACAAATTCGCATCAATCTGCTTGTCGTATACAAATCGCGTCGCCTTTCCTTTTTTACGATTCTTGATGCCCTTCTCCAGGTCGTCGATCAAATTGGAATGAAAATCATTGTCCAAATCCAACTCGGCATCACGCGTTACTTTAATCAAATGACCCATGAATTTATCAAACCCAAAGGGCGCAAACAAATAAGGTAGATTATACCGAACGATGTCTTCCAGCAGAATTAAATCTTTGGTTCCTTTAGCTGATGGCAAAACCACCACGCGAGGCAAATCGCCAACGGGAATTTCAATTAACGCGTAACGATGCATCATGGCCGACTGGGAATGACCCAATACGCAAGCCAAGTAAACACTGCGATCACGGAGCAATGGCATACTCGGAATCGACTCAATCATTAAGGGTACAATTCGCGTGTGGAGGCGCTCTTCAAAAAATGCCTCTACAAATATCTTCTGCTCTTTTGTGAGCTGCTTGTCGGTTTTAAAATGGATTTTCTTACCCTCCATCGCAATAACTAAGTCGCGATAAATTTTCTCGAATTGTTGCTGTTGGGTGAGCACGATCGACATAATACTGGCGAGAATTTTTTCAGGATTCTCCTCCATATGCATCTTCAATTTGTTCCCCGCAGTCCTGGCCATCCGGTTCAGTGTTGCCACACGAACACGAAAAAACTCGTCCAAATTGTTAGAAAATATCCCTAAAAATCGCAAACGATCGTAAATGTGATTCTCCTCGTCTGCCGCTTCTTGTAAAACCCTGCCGTTAAACGCCAACCAACTAATATCCCTGTTAATTCCTTGCTTCTTTAAACCCATAATGGAAATCTATCCAATGCAAAGATGATAGTTGTATTTGCGATTTAGAATTATTTCAAGAAGAATATATCATCAATTTAGTGTTAATAAATTACACTGTCCTCTATACATAATTTGGTAATACAAAATTGATGTTAATACCCATTTTTGTTAGCCATAACAAAACATACCAATTGGTATTTTGGGGACGTGAAATCTACTCCTAGAGAAATGCAAGTTTGCATTCTAAGCGATTTGCATTTGGGCACATTTGGCTGCCATGCCGAAGAAATTAGCGACTACTTGCGAAGTATCAATCCGGAAATTTTGGTACTCAATGGCGACATCATCGACATATGGCAGTTCAAGAAGTCATATTTCCCGCCACAGCACATGCAAGTGATACGGGATATCCTAAAGCTTAATACCCAAGGGACTCAAGTATACTACATCACAGGCAACCACGATGAAGCCTTGCGTAGATATTCTGGCACCCAGTTGGGGAATATCAGACTGGACGATAAACTAATTTTGGAATTGGATGGCAAGAAGGTTTGGATTTTTCACGGTGATGTTTTTGATGCCACAACCAAAGGATCCGCAAGATTATTGGCACAGCTCGGCGGCAAAGGATACGATTTATTGATTTGGTTAAATCACAATATCAATGCGCTACTCTCATTGATGGGTCGCGAAAAAATGAGCCTCAGCAAAAAGGTGAAAGAGAGTGTTAAAAAAGCGGTTTCTTGGATTAACAATTTTGAGCAGACGGCAGCGGAACTAGCCATCGAAGAGGGATACGACGTCGTTGTTTGCGGCCACATTCACCAGCCACAGCAAAGAATCATCAAAACGGAAAAAGGTGAGGTAACCTATTTGAATTCCGGTGATTGGAT
>CANHXF010000018.1 GCA_947464515.1 Flavobacteriales bacterium | reverse complement strand
GATCATTGGCAAAATGTGAACGTATTGCATCAACCAATGATGTGTCAACACTGTGCTAATGCACCTTGTGAAACAGTTTGTCCGGTATTGGCAACAACGCACTCTTCTGAGGGATTGAACCAAATGACATACAACCGTTGTATCGGTACTAAGTACTGTGGTAACAACTGTCCTTATAAAGTACGTCGTTTCAACTGGTTCAGATACAACGAGAACGACAATTTTGATTTCCACTTCAACAATCCTTTGGGTAAAATGGTCATCAACCCTGATGTTACCGTTAGAACTCGTGGTGTAATGGAGAAGTGTTCTTTCTGTGTTCAGCGTGTTCAAGAAGGTAAGTTGAAAGCGAAACGCGACGGAAAATCTCCGAATGAAGTTATCGTTCAAACCGCTTGTCAGCGCGCATGTCCTAGCAATGCCATCGTATTTGGTGACTTGCACAATCCAGAAAGCGAAGTAAGCAAGTTGTACAAGAATGAGCGTGGATTTAGCGTTTTGGAAGAGCTTAACGTACAATCTTCAGTGAAGTATATGACTAAAATTCGTAACAACGATTCAATTTAATTCACCCATAAAATATTCGAATGATACATGATTCAATTTTAAGAGACAGACTTGTAACCGGCGACAAATCGGCATCTGACGTAACGCGCGACATTGCAAGACCTATTTTAAACAATCCAACCACTTCATGGAAGATTGGCTTCACTTTGTCGCTAGTTTTCTTGGGTATTTTTGGTGTGAGTTTGTTATACACCTTGTGGACAGGTATTGGTGTTTGGAATATCAATAAATCAGTAATGTGGGGTTGGGATATCACCAACTTCGTATTCTGGGTTGGTATTGGTCACGCCGGAACCTTGATTTCTGCAGTTCTTTTGCTTTTCCGTCAGAAATGGAGGATGAGTATTAACCGTTCAGCTGAGGCAATGACCATTTTCGCGGTTATTTGTGCTGCGATGTTCCCAGTATTCCACATGGGTCGTGTTTGGGTAGGCTATTGGGCTTTACCGTTACCAAACGCATTTGGTTCTTTGTGGGTTAACTTCAACTCGCCATTGCTATGGGACGTATTTGCGATCTCTACCTACTTTAGTGTATCGTTGTTGTTTTGGTATATTGGTTTGATTCCTGATATCGCAACAATCCGCGACAAGGTGAAATCAAAATTGGGAAAGACGATGTATGGTTTCTTCTCGATGGGTTGGACAGGTTCTACACGTACATGGGCTCGCTATGAGTTGGTTTCATTGATCTTGGCCGGTTTGAGTACACCATTGGTATTGTCGGTTCACACAATTGTATCAACTGACTTTGCAACATCTTTGGTACCAGGTTGGCACACAACGATTTTCCCTCCATATTTTGTTGCCGGTGCGATTTTCTCTGGTTTCGGTATGGTGGCTACTTTGTTGGTTGTTGCTAGGAAGGTAATGAATTATGAGAATTACATTACGATTGGTCACTTGGACGCGATGACGAGAATCATCATGGTAACAGGAACCATTGTAGGTATTGCATATTTAACAGAATTCTTTATTGCATGGTATTCTGGTAACGTTTATGAGCAATATGCTTTTGCGAACAGAGCTTTTGGACCGTATTGGTGGGCTTACTGGAGTATGATGAGTTGTAACTTGATTGCGCCTCAGGTATTTTGGTTCAAATGGGCTCGTACTACGCCATGGTTTATTTTCATCATGAGTATTGTGGTAAACGTTGGTATGTGGTTTGAGCGATTTGTAATTATCGTTACTTCATTACACCGTGATTATTTGCCATCAAGTTGGGTAATGTATTCTGGTTCATTAACAGAAATTGGCTTGTTCTTGGGTACTTTCGGTATCTTCTTTACATGCTTCTTCTTGTTCGCGAAGTTCTTGCCAGTAATTAACATGTCTGAAATCAAATCAATCCTTCGCAATCGCGAATAATAAACAACTATAGAGATTACCATCATGGGAATTTTAGATAAAAAATTAAGCTTACGTGATCGCAATAAGATGTTGATCGGCGTTTGGGAAGACGAAGATCAGTTGGTTGCAACCGCATCTAAATTGGTGCATGCGGGCGTTCACATTCACGATATCTACACTCCATATCCGGTTCACGGGTTGGACAGAATCATTGGAGCACGTAGAAGTAAGTTGGCACGAATTGCATTTTTCTGTGCAATCACCGGATTTACATTAATGACAACTATGATTTGGTACATGTACGTACATGATTGGCCCATGAACATTGGTAACAAGCCGGTACGTTTCACACCGAGTTGGGCACCAGTAATGTTTGAAGGTACTGTATTATGTACAGCATTTGGTATGTCGTTCTTCTTCTTTTGGAGAAACCGTCTGGTTCACGGCATCAAGAATGAAACATTGGATATTCGTCAGACCGACGATCGTTTAATCGTTGCCATTGAAACTGTAGCAGGAATGGATGAAAAAGCCATTTTGGATATGATGAAAAAGGGTGGTGCTGTTGAAATGCGCGAATTTGAAAATGGTGTACAAACTGTAATTTAATTAGATCAACATGAACAACAAACTATATATTTTGTTCGGATCAATCGCTGCATCGGCATTGATGAGCGGTTGTGTAAGTCGTGGTAACAATCCCGGCACGGAATACGCCCCGGATATGTACTATTCAAAAGGGTATGAAGCATACAGTCAAGGTGATAGCAATCTTGTAAATCCTTACGGGATGAACATGAGGGAGCCTGTTGCTGGAACAGTAGCTGTCGGAAAATTGGATTACAAGTACAATTTGGAAAATACTGGTGATGGATATGAAGCATCTGCTGCATTAACCGCGCCTGCCGAAGCAACTCTAGAAGATGGAAGAGGTCAATATATGTATAACATCTATTGCACTCCTTGTCATGGTAGCACCGGTAACAATGATGGTGAAGTATTCAAAAAGGTATCTACTCTAAAGCCAACTTGGAAAGGTTATAATGATGAGTATATCAAAACTTTGCCTGAAGGAAAAATCTATCACACTCTAACGTATGGTAAAAACAATATGGGAAGTCATGCTTCGGTATTGTCTCCAAAGGATCGTTGGAAAGTGATTAAATATGTAAAATACTTGAGTTCTCAAGGTGGTTCTGCCGCATCAGCAGTAGTAGCAACCGACTCAACAATGGCTAAAACTAATTAAGCGAAGAAGCATGGGACACGGACATCATGAAATTGAAGTAAAACAAGAGCAATTTGTTTTTTCACCGAAGGCTAAAAGATTCTCAATCATATTAATGGTTTTGGGTTTAATCCTTACAGGAATTGGTATCGCCACTATGGATAACCATAGTGAAAATCATAACTCAACCACTGTAGCAGCTGCAAGCCATGAATCACATGGTGAAGCGACCGTTCATGGAGAAGAGCATGGTACTGCTGCATCAGCATCGCACGAAGAAGAGCACGGCAACGTTCCTAATGAGAAATTTGGACCGCGTGTTGTTTTTCATCATCAAGATAAACCAGCATCTACCCGAATTTGGGCAAACATGCTTATCGTTGGTTATTTCTTCCTAATGATTTCATTGACGGCCGTTATGTGGTATGCGATTCAGTATGTTGCAAATGCAGGTTGGTCGTCGTCTATCAAACGCGTACCTGAAGCAATTATGACTTTTATCCCAGTAGCTTTTGTGATTTTAATGATCGCATTGTTTATGGGAAAGAACGAAATCTACCATTGGGTTCACTATGAGCACCTCGGTTTGAAGCCTGGTGATGCCGGATACGATAAAGTTTTGGTGGGTAAATCTGGTTTCTTGAATTCAAATATGTTATTCATTTTCCCAACAGTATTGGTTGTTATTTGGTATGTCATGATGCGTAAACTTCGCAGCCTGTCTGTCGCTGAAGACAATGCAACTAAGGGAGATTCAAGCTTCTTTAAAAAGAGTATCAGTTTCAGTGCCGGTTTTGCCGTATTATTTGGGTTTACAATTTCTGTTGTGGCTTGGTTGCTTATCATGTCAGTTGATGCGCACTGGTATTCAACGATCTTCGGTTTCTATAATTTCGTAACACATTGGGTAACGATGATTACCATCATGGCCTTTATCGTTGCTTATTTGAAGAAAGAAGGTTACTTGGGCATCGTTACAAACGAACACATGCATGATTTGGGTAAATTCATGTTTGCCTTCACTGTATTCTGGGCTTACTTGTGGTTATCTCAGTATCTATTGATATGGTATGCACAAATCCCTGAGGAAATGGCTTACTATCAGATTCGTTTTGAAGATTACAAAGCCAATTTCTTGGGTAACTTCTTCATGTGCTTCTGTATTCCATTCCTTGGTTTGTTGATGCGTTCTGCAAAGAGAAATAGATACGTCCTTGCTATCATTGGTAGTATCATGATTATTGGTCACTACCATGATGTATGGTTGATGGTAACTCCTGGTGTATTTGGAACGGGAATGACATTCGGATTCATGGAAATTGGAATGTTGTTGTTGGTTGGTGGTATCTTTATGTGGTGGGTATTCACAGCACTTACTAAGCGTGGATTGATTGCCGTCAATCACCCATTCTTAGAAGAGTCGGTTCACCACGATGTAGGCGTTTAATTTTAAACAAAAACTATATGGAAAGGCCACTCAAACGAGTGGCCTTTTTCTTGTACATCGTAATAATATCTCAATCAAATAAAGTTCATTAATCGTAATTTTGAAACAATGGAAATTTCCGCCAAATACAATCCCGCAGACATAGAAGATAAATGGTATCAATACTGGTTAGATCAGAGGTTTTTTAACTCTACACCAGACCATAGACCCGCATATACAGTTGTAATCCCACCACCAAACGTAACAGGTATCTTGCATATGGGACATATGCTGAACAATACCATTCAAGACGTATTGGTTAGAAGAGCACGCATGCAAGGATTTAATGCGTGTTGGGTGCCTGGAACGGACCATGCAAGTATTGCTACGGAAGCCAAAGTTGTTAAATTACTCGCCGAACAAGGTATTCCTAAGTCAAGTTTAACACGGGAAGAATTCTTATCGCATGCCTACGCATGGAAGGATAAATACGGTGGAATTATTTTGGATCAATTAAAAAAATTGGGCGCTAGCTGCGATTGGGATAGAACAAGATTCACCATGGAGCCTTCTCTTTATGATGCAGTCATTGAGGTTTTCATCGACTTATATAACAAAGGACTCATTTATCGTGGTACAAAAATGGTGAATTGGGATCCGGCGGGACAAACTACCTTGAGTGACGAAGAGGTCATTTTTAAAGATACACAGGATCAGCTTTTCACAGTGATTTACAAAGGGGTTGACTTTGATGGTGAGTTGATGGTTGCAACCGCGAGGCCAGAAACAATTGCTGGCGACGTGGCAGTTTGTGTGAATCCCAATGATGAAAGATATCAAGGGCTAATTGGGAAGAAAGTTATGGTTCCGCTAATTGGTAGGGAAGTTGCGATTATTGCAGATGATTATATCGATATAGAATTTGGTACCGGTGTTTTAAAGGTAACCCCAGCACATGATATTAACGATTACAACATTGGATTGAAATTTCATTTGCCTGTCATTGATACCTTGAATGCCAATGGAACGATTTCCGCTGCCGGTGAATTATTTGTGGGTGAAGATCGATTCGTTGCCCGTAAAATGTGGGTGAAAAAACTGAAAGAAGAAGGCCTCCTTTTTAAACAAGAGAACTATTCACACAATGTTGGATATAGCGAAAGGACAGATGCCGTTGTAGAGCCAAGGATTAGTACCCAGTGGTTTATGGACATGCAATTGTTCATGAAGAATAATCCAGAAGTACTTTCATCTGTTATGGACGATGAAATTAAATTCTATCCAGCTAAATTGAAAAATACCTACCGTCATTGGATGGAAAATGTGAAGGATTGGAATATTTCACGACAACTATGGTGGGGGCATAGAATTCCAGCTTGGTATAATAATTCTGGCGAATTTGTTGTCGCCAAAACAGTTGATTCCGCCGTAGAATTATTTGCAGCAAAAGGCATTCAAGTCAACGCAAATGAAATTAATCAAGATCCAGATGTATTAGATACTTGGTTTAGTTCATGGCTATGGCCAATTTCTGTGTTCGATGGGATTGGAAAAGATGCAAATAAAGCTGAGTTAGATTATTACTATCCCACGAATGATCTAGTAACCGGTCCAGATATTCTGTTTTTCTGGGTAGCAAGAATGATCATGGCGGGGTACGAGTTTGAAGGTAAAATGCCTTTCAAAAACGTATATTTCACGGGCTTGATCCGTGATAAGCAGCGTCGGAAAATGAGTAAGAGTCTTGGTAATAGCCCAGATGCGCTCGAATTGATCGAAAAGTACGGTGCTGATGCCGTTAGAATGGGATTGTTGTTGTGTGCACCGGCCGGAAACGACATCTTATTTGATGAATCTCAGATAGAGCAAGGACGTAATTTCTGTAACAAAATTTGGAACGCATATAGATTGATGACGGGTTGGGAAGTGGTGGAACATCCAAGTACAGATGCCGCAAACAAAGCGAAGGTCTTTATTGATAGTAGAATTCAACAAGTGTTAATTGAGAACGAAAAGTTCTTTGCGGAATTTAAATTGTCCGATGCACTAATGAATATTTATAAGTTGATTTGGGACGATTTCTGTGCTGTTTACTTGGAAGCCGTAAAACCGCCATTTGGCGATCCAATAGCAAAGAACACCTTGCTTGAAACCCAAATAATTTTTGGTCAATTGATGGCAATGTTACACCCTTATATGCCATTTATTTCTGAGGAAATACACCATGCGATCCATCAAGGCAATCCAGATAAACCATTGGTTATTAGCGACTATCCCAAGGCCATTAATACTTTATCGTCTTTTCCGATGGAGCCATTGTTGTTGGTCTCTGAAATCAGAAATTTACGCAATACCAAAGGTTTATCCCCTAAGGAGTGCATACAGTTGTGGATCCCTGGAAATGCATCTCTTCTAATTGACAATGCGAGCTTAATTGAAAAATTGGCGAACGTGGGAATCAATGTGATCGCATCAGATGGTATACTTAATGGACAACCCATTTTGGTAGGCATTTACGAAGTATGGTGTGAGTTAGATCAAACAATTGACCCTGAAAAGGAAAAGGAGGAACTCAATAAAGACCTAGCATATTACATCGGTTTTGCAGAATCGGTACTGAAAAAACTTAGTAATGAACGATTCGTTTCCAATGCAAAAGCGGAAGTAGTTGACATGGAACGGAAGAAATTGGCTGACGCTCAAGAGAAAATCGCATTGATTACCAAGCGTTTGGAGTCTTTGTAATCCGACTACTTCCTAGTCTTCAAATGATTTACATGGTATTCGCCCACGGAGTTACCCAATGTTTTTCCGTGATTAATGGCATCTACAAAGTGAATTCCTCCATACAGTCTTGAAACACAGGCTTGATTGCTTGCTTCTCTAAAATTCTTAAACCGTCGAACGCCTAGGCCAAATTCAGCTTCTGCGCTATCGGTAAATTCATATTCGCCAAACTGAGCTGTTAGCACAGTTGCTGCGGCACTTGAAACTACGCTATGTCCTGAAGGGTATTCCGGGAATCCTGGCGTTTGTATTGGCGCAACCCAACTTGAATCAATCAATTGATGTACCGCCGAAATAGGTCGTACATAGTCGGTTTGATATTTTACATACCAACAAGTGATAAACGCATCAAAAATCGCTGATGAAAGACGCATCATACCATCTGCAGTCTCAATCAAACTGTAATTCTTCTGTCGTGCTACGGTTGAAAACATCGACAGCCAATGTCCGGCTGGACTTACCTTCAAAATGTTTATGGTAGCATGGCCGTAGTGAACCGACGCATTCGGATTATCATCCCAATACAAAGCAGTTTGCAGGTTGGCGGGATTTTTAGCATTCACTGTATCATAAACCTCTTTGGTAATACGGTAAAAACGGGACTTTTTATCGGTTGAGAATGGTTCGGGTTGTTCCCAAGTGAAATCACGGACCGACTTAACCAATACGGGTCTAATTTTACCCCAATTGGGTTCGATGGCTTCCATGAAGTCGGGTGGTGTAGGCTCCCAAGAACCGGGCTTATTACGAGTTAAGAAAAATTCACGTCCTCTATAATATGCAAACGAATCCTTTTTTGACCATTTTACGATATGATTTCCCACTGAATCACCATAAGCGATGGAAGATTCAAACATCGAGTTCGACATTTGAGATTTATATTCATCGAGCATACGTTTTCTAAAGTTGATGATACTATCTTCTTTATAAACCAGTTTTTGACTAACATAGGTATGTGCAGCCAAGGCCACTAAATCCAGGCAGTATCTTTTTGATGTATCTGGTGCGGGGGCCATCTTTAATCCATTCATCATGGGCGCCGCGCTTTGATATTCAGAATAGAAGGGTACAAGCGCCTCATACGCAGCAATAGAAGCGTACACATAACGTCTAGAACCCACTGGAGCAGCTACGTGATCAACTACAATCGCATTTTGTATAGCGAGGTTGCATGTCGTCAGAATGTCGTTGTGGATGATCTTATTTTCCTTTTCAGCAGGTTTACCACAAGACGTGGCTAGGAAAATAAGGGCAATGGTTACAATAGGGTAGATTTTTTTCATGACTCTGAGATGTAAATATATAAAAAAAGGCACGCAAAGTTGCGTGCCTTAACTATCTAAAACAATGACATTTATTGGTTTTCTTGATCTTCCAAGATAATTCCTGAAACGCCTTTGTATGGAGAAGCAATGTTCGTAACCATTTTTAAACGTTTGATGTTATCAACGCGCTTGGTCATTCTGCTTCTGTTTTTTGCTTCTTTTCTTTTGAGTTTAGTAACAGCCATTTTCTTAAAATTAGGACGCAAAAATAATGAAATTCATTGAAGAATGCAATTTTATCGAATAATTACCTCGATTAGATTCGTTTGCCATTAGAGTTATAGAATTCAATCTTCGAAACACCTTTGGTTTTATAGACTCCAGGTGCCTGTGATGACAGATATCCTTGTCCTTGATTGAGGTTAACCATCTTGATAGAACCGTTCACAGTAACTTTAGCATAAGACGCGAGGGAAGGTGCTTTTACGAATTCAATCGCTGCCGTTTTGCCAGATCCCTGAAGTTCAAAACCTTTGGCAGGTCCATTGTTATTGGCAATCATAAATCTAACCACTTTGCCCTTTGTAGGTAATGAGATTAAGGATTTGCCATCGCCTTGGTTATACAGTCCCAATTGGGCTCCGGATTTATACTCAAAACTACCACCATTATTCATCAACACAAAGGATGGAATTGCATCGTCTCTGCCATGAGGTACTCGCGTATTGTAATTGTTACCGGTGCAAATGATATCATCAAATCCATTCCCGTCCACATCAAAAGCCGTCATTCCAAACAAAGGACCGGCCTGCGCCCACATTGGAAGTTCGACCATACTGAATTTTCCTCCATTATTAATGGCGACAAAACTCGAGAAGTAATTGACCGTTAATTGGTTCTGTTTTAGCACGTCGGCGCCAAAAATCTCAGCCATCGTTTTGCCTGCAAAATCACCGTAGGTAGTAAACTTCTTATTAATGAAAAATGGATAAGCTTTCCCCATCTCGTCCATTGTGAAAATAGGGTAGTCGGCCCCATTATAAGAATAGCTCATCGTCACGTCCTGACTTCCATTGCCATCAAAATCGGCCCAATATACTTTGGTTGGACTGCCTGATTTGGCTTGGATAAAGCTATTATTCCCTTTGTTCCCGACGATATAGTCTAGATCACCGTCGTTGTCGATGTCTACAGGTAAAATACTATTCATCCATCCCGACAACGACATATCGCCGACATCGCCAGTTTTATTAATGAACTTCCCACCTGTATTCTCCATGAAGATCAATGGCATCCATTCTCCGGCAAGTACAAGGTCCGGTTTGCCATCGCCATTGTAATCCGAGAAAACGGCGGAACAGATCATACCTGCATTTTCTAGATCAGGAGCCAAAGCAGTTGTGACATCTTTGAATTTTCCTCCATTGTTTTGCAGTAAATAGCTTCGCACACCCAATGCTGGCCAGTTCCCCGGCATAATCCTACCGGCTACGAAAAGATCCAAATCGCCATCACCGTCAAAATCGGCTGAAGTAACCGAACTTGAACTACTCACTACGCCGGGTAAAGCGCCCTTAGACTCCGAGAAATTTCCTTTACCATCATTGGTATACAATTTATGTTCATATTTATTCGATGGCCAACTGAACTCAGATCCACCCACTGCAACATACAAATCCTGGTCATTGTCGCCATCGGCATCAAAAAAGACAGCACCCATTACATCTACATCTAACGACTTCCATGGCTGTGATTTTGCAGGAATTAACTTCCCTTCGGGGCTATTATCCTGAAGCAATAGAGAAGAACCGCTGCTTTCTCGGGCCGCACCTATGAAAACGTCCACCGTACCATCGCCATTTACATCAGCAGATGCCATTCCTGGGCCTAAGGTAGTATATCGGTGAGGCAATAGGGGCTCACGCTTGAAATCGGGATTTTCTTGCTCAGAATGAACAAAATTGAAATTCCATTTGGATGCATTGTCATCAAAATAATGCACTTTGCCTTGGTTGCTATAATTTACCCAATTGAACTTCGTATTGGCATCGACTGATTTGACCGTTAATGTTTGATTTGCTTTGATGTCTGTTAAAATCTGAGAACTTCCATTGGGCCAAACGACTGTGAGTTTTTGCAATTCCGTTTGAGCACCTAATCCAATGTGGACCATATGTTCCGATGAACTTTGATACCCTTTACTTGGCTGGACTTCGAATTTGCGAATTTTCCCTGCGCTGTCTTCAACGATCAACTGACAACCAACACCAAAGTGGTTTTGATTCTTTTCACCGCGGCATTGAACATTCAAGTAATTGTTACTCGTGTTGACATTCTTGTAGATAAAAGGTTTTTCACCTTGGTTACAAACTACCAGGTCAAATCTGCCATCGCCATCTAGGTCACCAATTGCCGATCCTGTGCTTGAACTCAAATCTTCCAGACCCACGTCCGATGCTCTATTGGTAAAGCCTTGACCTGCATTATTGAGGAAAAAGAAGTTCTGAATCTTTTCAAATGGCAGTTTTTTTAGCAATTGCTCATGATTTAGTCCTTGTTTTTGCTGCTGTTCATATCGTGACTGATATAAAATGAAATCCAAATTTGTCACATCTCTATAATATCCATTAGAAATGAACAAGTCGACAAAACCATCATCGTTAAAATCCGATAATAAAGGGCTCCAGCTCCAATCCGACTTAGCAACTCCATATAAGTAGGAGAGGTCTGAAAAATGACCATTACCCAAATTCATTTGCAAGTTGTTTTTCATGTACTGGTGCTTGTACCCGTTTTTGATGCCAACCATCGTGTAGTCATAATCCTTGGGACCCATCAAGCCCATGTAGCGCCTTGGACTTTCAGAAAGCATATCCACCGTAATCAAATCGCTCCAGCCATCGTTGTTCACATCAGCAACATCCGAACCCATTGAATTGGTACTGGAATGTTTAAAGAACTCATCAAATTTATCCGTAAAGGTACCATCTCCATTATTGATGTAATAGCAATCTGGCACATGGTAATCATTACAAACATATAAATCCATTAATCCATCATTGTTATAATCAGCGGCCGCAGCGCTCAGGCAATATCCCATTCTAACAACCCCTGCTTTTTCTGAAACGTCGGTAAATTTATTTCCGTCGTTGCGATAAAAATGCTGTTGGCTCGACTCCGTCATATTAAGGGTCCGCGTAAACGGAGTATTAATATTGGAAAAGAACTGATCTGCGTGATTTCCTAAGTAGAAATCCAAATCACCGTCATTGTCATAGTCAAAGAACGTCGCGCATGTCGCATTTCCCGCATCATCAACGCCCCATTCGGCACTGACTTCTTTAAAGGTCTCATTTTTTTGATTCAAAAAGAGTCGATTTCGTTTCGAGTCTTTGCCTTTTAATGGCCCCGATGAGCAAGCGTAAATATCTAGCCAGCCATCATTATTGACATCCACCATCGTGACACCGCTAATCCATTGCTTTGTGCCGGTACCACTTTTCTCTGTGATGTCTTCAAACTTGAAATCCCCTTTATTTAAATACAGGCGAGATGATTGTTCATTGCCAGTAAAATACAAATCGTTTAGACCATCGTTGTTGATATCGCCAATGGCTACACCGTTTCCATTGTATAGATAATGGTAAATAAATTGGTTCAACGTGTCGTTTTCAGGCACCGTATTCACAAAATCAATGCCTGTGACATCAGATTCCATTTTTTCGAAAAGCTTATCTACATTTTCATCTGAAGATTTCCCGCAGGAAACCATCATAGACATCGCCATTATACCCAATAGCGAAAAGCCACACCAGTGAAACTTATTCATAATTTATTCCTACAATATTAATGATTTATCGATTTACTTCCTTACCTGATCTACCCTTAAAAAGGTAAATAAAAACAAGGTAAATGCCCATAAACTACTTCCTCCAAAAGAAATAAATGGGAGAGGGATACCAATTGTGGGAACCAAACCAATGGTCATCCCGATATTAACGGAAAGGTGAAAGAACAGCACACAAGCCAATGAATACCCGAGCACTCTGCCAAAGGTTGTAGATTGACGTTCTGCCAAAATCACAATTCGTGTCAACAAGCCACAAAAAATCAACAGGAATACGATTGCACCAACAAAACCCCATTCTTCGCCAATGGTATCAAAAATAAAATCTGTATGCTGCTCGGGCACGAATCCCATTTTAGTTTGGGTCCCTTTTAAATAGCCGCGGCCCCACATTTCACCGGCACCGATGGCAATTTTAGACTGACGCAAATTGAACCCCAATCCACGGTCATCGGATTTCAATCCAAGTACAAGTTCAATCCTATCACGTTGATATTGTTGTAAAATATTAGAGTATACGGTTCCTACAATGGTATAAAATGCAGCAGATACAACGGCAATGAATGTAATTAGACCACTAATTCCTCGGTCTTTCCTAGCAAAAAATACCATGATACTACCCAATCCCAATAGCAATCCATAGCCATAATAGCTTGAAATGCCTGTTGCCTCACTCACAATTCTACAAATCGCCAAAAACATCAACCATACCGCTGACATTAATATGAATCCAGGCAATCCTTCGCGATACAAGACTAGGAAGAACGACAAGAAAACCAAAGCACTTCCCGTATCATTTTGGATCAAAATTATCGCCATGGGAAGTAGGAATATCAATAGGCAAAATGCGATATTTCTTGCACCTTGAAAACGAATTCCATAAGTTCCTAAGTATTTCGCAAGCGCCATTGCTGTTGCCACTTTGGCAAATTCACTCGGTTGAATTCCTATACCACCAAATCCAAACCATGATTTAGCCCCTGAGACCTCACGACCTAGAAACAATACGGCTATATTTAATAAAATTGCGACCGCATAGAATCCATAGGTGAAGTAATCAATTACCACAACATTGGAATATAAAATGGTAAAAATGATAACGATAGAGCCGCCTATCCAAATCAACTGTTTAATTGCGATTGGGGATAGGGAATAAAATTCTTGATTGACATCCGAGGTTGCGGAACTAATGCTCAGAAAGCCAATAATCACCAAAACAATGAACAGAAAGATAGATAGGCCATCTATTTTTTCTTGCGAATTGTTATTGAGCGGTGAGTATTTCAAATTGGATTATTTAATTACGCTGGTTTTTAGTCGCTCTTCCATTGCCGGCTTTGAAGTTTCCACACCAGGTTTGAGGTATTTTTCGATCATCAAGTTCGCAATTGGTGCGGCCCAGGTAGCTCCAAAACCGCCATTCTCCACCAATACAGCGATCGCTATCTTTGGGTTGTCCTTAGGTGCAAATGCCATATAAATCGAGTGATCCTTGCCATGAGGATTTTGAGCGGTACCCGTTTTGGCACAAATTTCAATATCGGTAATACCCGTACCATTTGCTGTGCCACCT
>CANHXF010000017.1 GCA_947464515.1 Flavobacteriales bacterium | reverse complement strand
TCGTGAAAACCCACATCGGTGGAGGTAAAAGTCTTGCCGCTGTCATCGCTGCGTTCAAACACAATACGATCAAAAAATTTAGGCCAAATTCCGGACTTGTTTTTTGCCAAATGAGCCAAATAAACTACGCCTTGATTGGAAATTTTAAAAACGGGATCCCCATAAAACCCTTGCGGCGGATCGACCACCACGGGGGTCCATAGATTCATAAATGGATCGTTGGTACGAAAAACCCATGACGTGTTAACGCCAATAATCCCAACATCAGATTGATTTTTAAAAAACGCAATGGAGGGTTCGTTCGCATTCACGGCCCCCAAAGTCCCATCGGATTTCAATACTGAATGAATACTCTGACCTCCCAGAAACTGGACAAATCCCAGCAATACAAATCCCAGATATGTATTGACTTTTTTCACCGTTTAGGATTGGGGTGCCGCATGTTTGGCGCTTAACCAACGCTCAGCATCCAATGCAGCCATACACCCACTTCCCGCCGCCGTAACAGCCTGACGATAAATCTTATCTTGGGCGTCACCTGAACAGAAAACCCCTTCAACATTCGTATACGATGTTCCTGGAGTTGTGATGATATAACCCTGTTCATCCATATTGATATAAGGCTTGAAAATGTCTGTGTTTGGAGTATGTCCGATCGCTACAAAGAACCCTTTGATTGGAAACTCTCTCGTTTCACCGGTTTGGTTATTTTTCACCCGCACTGCCTCTACACCAAAATCACCTAAAATCTCATCGGTTTCAGTATTAAACAACACCTCGATATTCGGAGTTGTCATCACGCGATGCTGCATCGCCTTAGAGGCCCTAAACTCCTCTTTGCGAACCAGCATATATACTTTACTGCAAATCTTTGATAGGTAGGATGCTTCTTCGCAGGCTGTATCGCCAGCTCCCACAATCGCAACATCCTGACCGCGATAAAAGAAACCATCGCAAACAGCACATGCACTCACACCCGAACCATTCAATCTTTGCTCTGATGGAATTCCTAACCATTTGGCACTAGCACCCGTAGAAATAATTACCGCTTGCGCTTCAATTTCGTGGGTTCCATCTACGATCACTTTTTGAGGACCGCCTTGCTTGAATTCAACCGACGTTACCATCCCAAAACGCACATCAGTACCCAAACGAACCGCCTGTTCTTTGAACATCGCCATCATTTCAGGACCTTGCACACCATGCGGAAACCCAGGATAATTTTCTACCTCCGTAGTAATCGTCAACTGACCGCCCGGCTGCAAACCTTCGTACATCACAGGCTTCATATCGGCACGCGCCGCGTAAATGGCCGCAGTATATCCCGCAGGACCGCTACCAATAATTAAACACTCTACTTTTTCCATAACGATGTAGCAAAAATAAAAACTCCCTCGCGGGAGTTTTTACAATTTTGTTCACACATTAAAATCTATTGCTAATTAGCTCAAAGAAAGCAATTCGCGATACTTAGGCAATGTCCATTCCGCATCATCGCAAACCCTTTCGATTTCATCGCAGCACTCACGAATGTCATCAAACATAGGCTTCACCTTATTGCAATAGGCCAACGCCTTCTGATCGGCATGCTCCAAATTGTTCGCCTTCGCACGCTCAGCCGTCATCTTTTCGTTCAATTCATAAACGCGATTGAGCTGCTTTGCCAAAAATTCAACAATCTCAGTCTGCGCCTTGTGGCTATCCTTCTTCAATCCCATCGATTGCAACGCATTTACGTTATCCGCCAAACGCTTCTGGTAATTCACCGCAGCAGGAATCACATAACTACTCACCAATTCATTCATCACACGACCTTCAATCTGCAAACGCAACACATACGTCTCGTAACGAATTTCTGTGCGCGCTTCCAATTCCCTGTGAGAGAAAATGCCATTGTCAACAAACAACGACGTAGATGCAGGCGTCAAATATGCCTTCAAAGCATCAGGTGTCGTTGTAATATTACTCAGTCCACGCTTCTTGGCTTCTTTCTTCCACTCTTCCCCGTAACCGTTTCCACCAAACAAAATCTTACGACTGTCGGCGATGTATCCGCGCAAAATGCCTTTGATTGCATCTTCCACTTTCATTCCTTTTTTCGATTTCAAAATCGCATCAACTTCGGACTTAAACTGCTTCAACTGATTGGCCATAATCGTATTCAACACAACCATAGAACTTGAGCAATTGTCTGAACTTCCCACAGCGCGGAATTCGAATTTATTTCCGGTAAAAGCAAATGGCGATGTACGATTTCTATCGGTATTATCGAACAAAATTTCTGGAATATTCGGCACGTTGATTGTCGCTGAAACCCCAGCCTTTGTCGCCGTTTTGGCATTCGCTTCAAAATCATTCAACACATTCTCCAAGGTATGACCCACAAACACACTCATGATTGCCGGTGGTGCTTCGTTGGCCCCCAAACGGTGATCGTTGGCCGCCGTTGCGATACTTGCACGCAACAAATCGCGGTGGTCGTGCACTGCCTTAATCGTATTGACAAAAAACGTCAAGAATTGCAAATTGCTTTCAGGGCTATTGCCAGGTGCGAGCACATTTACCCCGGTATCGGTGATAATACTCCAGTTGTTGTGCTTTCCGCTTCCATTGATCCCTTTGTAAGGTTTTTCATGAAGCAAAACGCGCAATTGATGATCCGAAGCAACACTCTCCATCAAATCCATCAACAACGAGTTGTGATCCACAGCCAAATTCATATCTTCATATTGAGGAGCACATTCGAACTGGGCCGGTGCGACTTCATTGTGACGGGTTCTCAAAGGAATTCCCAACAAATGGGCACGCTCTTCAAAATCCGCCATAAATGCCAACACACGATTGGGAATGCTACCGAAATAATGATCTTCCAATTGCTGTCCTTTGGCCGGGCTGTTTCCGATCAAGGTACGGCCGGCGAACATTAGGTCGGGACGACTCTTGAATTGCTGTTCATCAACCAAGAAATATTCCTGTTCGATGCCCAAAGAGATAGAACACGTTTTTACGTTTTTATCAAAATAATGACATACATCGGTAGACGCTGACTTCAAGAAGGCGACAGATTTAAGCAAGGGCGCCTTATAATCCAACGCCTCTCCTGTATAACTCACAAATACGGTAGGAATACACAATGTCTTTGCACCAGCCTTTGGCATGATGAAAGCAGGAGAACTAGGATCCCAGGCAGTATATCCGCGTGCTTCAAAAGTATTTCTAATACCACCACTTGGAAAAGAACTTGCATCGGGCTCTTGCTGAGCTAAGGCTTTTCCACCAAACTTCTCCATTCCAGTATCCACACCTGTAGGTTCAAAGAAACTATCGTGCTTTTCTGCAGTTGTTCCTCTCAATGGCTGAAACCAGTGTGTATAATGCGTTGCGCCCAACTCCAATGCCCAAGCCTGCATACCAGCAGCCACCTCGTCGGCAGTCTCTCTGCTGATGGGTTTACCATGGCTAGCCGCTTCTTGGATTGCCAAACACACTTCAGCCGACAAATAATTGGACTGCGCGGTTGGACCAAAAACGAGGTCTGCATAATAAGTACTGATACCATTGTGATTCACCGAATACTCGGTCGTAACTGAACTGGAAGATTTTTTCGCCATTATCGTTAGTATGTTTTCAAAAGGATGGTGCAAAGTTCTTAAATAATAATTGTCATTTCTACATTTATATTATGTTTCTATCACCCAGTTGCCCACATCCAATTCCACAGAAATTTGGCGGACTTCACAGTTATGAACAAAAAAAACACATACTTATAGAATTTCTACATTGGCGTGCATTTACACATTAAATTCGCCCCACTAAAACAATGAGTCACTCCTCTATTAACAAGGTCACCGGTGCTGGCCTTCTGATTACCTTAGGTATCATCTTTGGCGATATCGGAACTTCCCCTCTTTACGTAATGAGTGCTATCATGGGAGAAAAGCCCATTAATAACACCTTGATTTTAGGAGGATTGAGCGCAGTCTTTTGGACTCTCACGCTCCAAACAACCATAAAATACGTAATATTAACGCTTCAAGCCGATAACAAAGGGGAAGGTGGAATTTTCTCCTTGTTTAGTTTATTAAGACGTCGTTTCCCCTATCTAGTGGTTGGCACAGTGGTTGGCGGCGCGATGCTTTTGGCCGATGGAATCATAACACCCCCAATTTCAGTTGCTTCCGCTGTGGAAGGTTTGAAATACATTACACCTGCGAATGGTTATAAATACGACCTCAGTCATATCGAGACGGTCCCCATCATCATCGCCATTATTTGTGTCATTTTCCTATTTCAGCGCGTAGGAACGAATGCCGTGGGCAAATTCTTTGGCCCCATCATGTTGGTTTGGTTTTCGATGCTCGGAGTTTTAGGCTTCGGCGAAATCGTGAAGCACCCAGAAGTCTTGGCGGCTTTTAACCCAATTTATGTCGTCTATTTCCTCAAATCAAGCCCCAATGCATTTGTATTACTTGGCGCTGTTTTCCTCTGCACAACTGGAGCTGAAGCCCTATACTCAGACCTTGGACACTGCGGCAAGAAGAACATCCGCGTATCTTGGATATTTGTTAAAACCACTTTACTACTGAATTATTTTGGACAAGGCGCTTGGTTGATCGCAAGAACAGGAACAACCTTAAATGGTCAAAAACCCTTCTATGGAATGATGCCCGATTGGTTCCTCCCCGCCGGTATCGCCATTGCTACTGTTGCGGCCATCATTGCATCGCAAGCCTTAATTTCTGGGTCTTTCACTTTGGTTTCTGAAGCCATTCGATTGCATTTCTTCCCAAAATTCACCGTAAAATTCCCAACCAATGTCAAAGGTCAGATCTACATCCCAGTAGTTAACAACGCCCTATTGATTGGTTGCATCATGATCGTTTTAATATTCAAAGAATCTGCGGGAATGGAAGCCGCCTATGGCTTGGCGATAACTGTCACCATGCTAATGACGTCCATTCTGTTATATTACTATCTCAAAAAACAACGCTGGCCAATGATTCTCGTTTTGATGATTATGGCTGTCTTTATGACGGTTGAAATCGCGTTCCTGATCGCCAATCTCCACAAATTCGCCGACGGCGGTTTTGTCACTTTGCTCATAGGAATCGGTATTATTCTCGTTATGTATATCAGTTTCCGAGGCGGACACATCAAACAATCGATGGTTGTGACAGAAAAACTAACCAGCTATCGCGATAAATTGCGCGCTTTAAGCCAGGATACTACGCTTCCCAAATTTGCAACCCACTTGGTTTATTTGAGTAAGGCACAACGAGACGACGAAGTAGAATCTCCATTGATTTATTCTATCCTATACAAACGACCCAAACGTGCGGATTTCTACTGGTTTGTGAACATCGAATTAACCGATGAACCCTACACCATGGAATACAAAGTAAATGTGATTGAAAAGAACGATATCATTCGGGTTCGATTTAGATTGGGATTCCGCGTGCAACAGAAAATAAGCGTTTATTTGAGAATGGTAATTCAAGAAATGGTTGATAAGGAAGAAATTGATTTGGATCCTTATTACCACGCCTTCATCGACAAAAATCACCTCGGAGATTTCCGTTTCGTACTGGTGGATGAGGAGATGAGTCAAGAAAACGAATTGTCAATTGTAGACGATTTGGTGATGCAAGCCTATGACAGCATGAAGGTCTTCGCGGGAAAACCAGAAAAATGGTTCGGCCTAGATGGATCTGTCGTAACGCACGAAATGGTACCGGTGATTATCAAACCTCGAACAACGGCTAAACTTAAAAGAATTTAACACTTCACCATGAAAAAAGGACTTTTATGGATCGGCTTATTGGTTTCAGGGTTCTTATTCACCCATCCAGTTACCGCTCAAACGGATACTAGGATCCAAAATCCCGGACCATCGGCGATTACAAAATCCAGCACTCTAACACTGGAAAGCATTTTCAAGGACCCATCTCTGTATCCAAAACCAGGAAACTTTGGCGAATTCGCACCCGATGGAAAACACTTCATCGAATTAAAACTGGAAGAACCGCAACCTTCGGATAAGAAAACTTCCAATTCACCCATTGCTTGGTCGTTGATCAAAAAAGACATCGAAGGGAAATCAAATACGCCAATTGTATTGTTCGATGCACATTGGTTTGATAAAACTCCCCCCCAAGGAAGCTATGAAATTAGCAGTGATGAAAAGTTCATGGTGGTTCAGTACGAGATGCAGCAGGTGTATCGACATTCATTCACCGCAAAATGCTATGTTGTTGACTTACAGAATCATAAAATCACCTACATACCCGAACGTATGCGTTATCCAACCCTTTCACCGGATAACAAACGCATCGCCTATGTGAAAAATAACAACGTTTTCATCTACGATTTACTCGCCGCCAAAGAGACACAAATCACAACCGACGGTGAGGAAAATAAAATCATCAACGGTGCGGTGGACTGGGTTTACGAAGAGGAATTCACGATGGACAACGGCATGCGCTGGTCGCCCAGTGGCAGCTTCCTCGCTTTTTATCACTTCGATGAGAGCAAGGTAAAGGAATTTTCAATGGACATGTTCAACAGCAAAGAACTCTACCCCTCTCAAACGCATTGGAAATATCCAAAGGCCGGAGAGGACAATGCCAAAGTGGATGTGCATGTTTACAGCCTAAACGACAACCAAACTCGCATCGCAAAGACAAATAGCGAAAAAGACCAGTATTTGCCTCGTATCCAGTGGACACAAACCGACCAGTTCTTGAGCATACAGCGATTGAACCGTTGGCAAAACCATTGGGAATTGCTTTTTTGTAGCCCTGTGTCGGGCGATTGCAATTTAATCTTGGAAGAAGTGGATTCTGCTTATGTGGAAATCACCGACAACTTGACTTTTATCCCAAAAACAACCCAATTTATTTACAGCAGCGAGAAATCGGGATTCAATCATTTGTACTTGCATGATTACAGCGAATGCATCGAAAAAGGCAATGTATCGCCCAATTGTGCTGCAACCCAACGCTATTCTAAGGCCCTTACTTCTGGTCCTTTTGATGTGATTCGATTCTTGGGCTATGTTGACGCAACGAAAAGCATCGTATACAGCAGCAGCGAGCAATCGATGATTGATGATCACGTGTATTGCATCGGCTTGAACGGGAAAGGCAAGAAACGACTCACGGAACCCGGCTTCAATTACAACGTATCATTGGGTCCAAATGCCATTTACTATACCGAATCGCGCAGTAACAATAGCAAATCACCCATCGTAGAGCATCGCATCAAACGGATGGACGGCAAATGGAGCAAAGACGTCGAGCTAAATTCCGCTTGGTCTGAGAAAATGAAATCTTTGAATTTGGGCCAGGTGAAGTTCGATGAATATGCCACCGACACCAGCGTTACCGGATATTGGAAGACCGAATTTTGGCACTTGGCCGCGCAAAACGGATGGGATGCGAAAACTGCAATTGCTCAATACGAAATTCATCAGCAGTTGCTCAATAAACAAATCACCTACACGATTTATCCTCCCAATTTTGATGCGAGCAAGAAATACCCCGTATTAATGTTTGTATACGGTGGACCGGGCAGCAATCAGGTGCGAAATCAGTTTGGCAGTCGCAATTTCTTTTACCACCAATATTTGGCTTCACAAGGGTATTTAATTTCTGTGGTCGACAATCGTGGCACTGGCAGAAAGGGTGCAATTTTCAAGAAATCGACCTATTTAGAATTGGGATTATTGGAAAGCACGGACCACGCTTATGCCGCCAAACAGATGGCAAAACTCCCCTACGTTGATGCGGGCCGCATTGGCATTTGGGGTTGGAGCTTCGGCGGATATATGAGCAGCAGCGCAATCACCAAACACAGCGACGTATTTAAGGCCGCGGTGGCAGTGGCTCCTGTTACGCATTGGAAATTTTACGACAACATTTATACTGAGCGATATTTGCGTAGGCCCATCGACAATCCTTTGGGATATGAGAACAACTCGCCTTTAAATTTTACGGACGGGATTAAAGGCAATTACTTGTTGGTTCATGGCACTGGCGACGATAACGTGCATTGGCAAAACTCGGCAGAAATGATCAATGCGATGATTAAATCTGGCGCGAAATACGATAGCGAGGTATATCCAAATCGGAACCATGGCATTGGTGATCGCGCGGCGAGTTTCCATTTGTATCGCAGGATGACCAATTTCATTTTGGAAAAATTATAACTCCTAATTTTACACTTGCGATTTTCGTAACAATACTTGCCTGAAATTTGCAACCTCAAAAAAACGCTATTGAATTAAAATTGTTAAACCATCATGAATTTACAAATCGGATCCCCCGCCCCTGACTTTTCTGCAAATAACCAGAAAGGCGAAACATTGTCGATAGGCCATTTTACAGGCAAAAAATTGGTATTGTATTTTTACCCAAAGGACGACACACCTGGATGTACTGCTGAGGCTTGCAGTCTTCGCGACAATTACCAAGACTTAATCGCGAAAGGATATTCTATTTTAGGTGTGAGCCCCGATACCGAAGCCAAGCACCAGAAATTCATCGACAAGTACAACTTGCCTTTTGATTTGTTGGCGGACACCGACAATGCGGTGGCTTTGGCTTATGGCGTTTGGGTAGAGAAGAGCATGTACGGCAGGAAGTATATGGGAATCGCAAGAACAACATTTGTGATTGATGAACAAGGAAACTTGGCTGAAATCATTGAGAAGGTGGATACAAAAAACCACGCAACTCAAATCATAAAGTAAATCAACAAGAGCGTTCAATTCGTTTTAGAACGGATTTGTTGATCCTATCGTATTTTTGCAGTTGTTCGCTGAAAATCAACTTCAACAATAAACCATGCACACTGAAAAAAAATCCATCGGCATCATTGGTAGCGGTAGCTGGGCTACTGCATTGATAAAAATGATTTCCGATGCGGGTCATACCGTGCATTGGTGGATTCGAAACCCTGAGAAGGCAAACTACATTCAAACGCACTTGCACAACCCAGATTATCTGAGCAGTGTTGAAATCCATTCAGAGAAGGTTATCGTTAGTAATGATTTACAGTTTGTATTGAATCAGTGTGGGATTATCATTTTAGCCGTTCCATCCGCCTTTATTCATCAAAGTTTACATGGGGTAGTTTTACCCACGGAGAATATTTACGTTTCGGCAATCAAAGGCATTGAACCCAATACCAACTTGGTAATGGCTAAATACCTTGAAAAAAATCACGGGATACCTACAGACCAAGTGGCTATCATTACCGGTCCATGTCATGCCGAAGAAGTAGCCGCCGAAAAACTCTCTTATTTAACCGTGGCTGCAAACACGCTGGATGTCGCGCAGTTGGTTAAAGGATATCTCGAAGGCGAATTCATTCGCGTTTGGTGCAGCGCCGATTTAATTGGTGCCGAGTATTCTGCGGTAATGAAGAATATTTACGCCATCGGGGCTGGGATTGCACATGGATTGGGATATGGCGACAACTTTTTGGCGTTGTATACAAGTTGTGCGATTCGGGAAATGAAGGTATTTCTGCAAGCCATTGACCCATCGGACAGAGATGTAGATGAAGCTGCCTATTTGGGTGATCTATTGGTGACATGCTATTCTCAGTTCAGCCGAAATAGGACCTTTGGCAATATGCTAGGCAAAGGATACAGTGTAAAGGCCGCACAGTTGGAAATGAATATGGTTGCGGAGGGTTATTATGCTTCCAATTTGATTTATAACAAAAGTGCCAAGCGCGACTTACAATTGCCAATTGCGGATGCCGTTTACCGCGTGATTTATGAAAATGCGAATGCCAAGAAAACATTCAAAGTTCTGAGCGATCATAACTTGCATTGATTCAATTTGCATATTAACTGATAAGGAATCCTAACTGTGGCTTAGGTATTACGGGTTTAATTAAATTCATAATTCAAAACAAAAGGAGAGTTAATTTGTACCTTTAACTACAATCATGGGATTTAAGATTTATACAAAAGCAGGCGATGATGGGAAAACCGGATTAATCGGTGGCGAACGAGTATCTAAACACCACATCCGAGTGGAGAGTTACGGCACAGTAGATGAACTAAACAGTCATATTGGTATGATTCGATGTCACGTGAAAGGTGAAAAGGAAGAAATACTATTGGCTGAAGTACAAAACGACCTATTTACAATTGGGTCATTCTTGGCTTCTGCTGCCAGCGCGAATCTAACCCTCCCCGAATTAGGTGAAGATAAAATAGGTCGTTTGGAATCAGAAATCGATCGCCTAACAGCGGTGCTACCTGAGTTAAAGAATTTCATCTTACCTGGTGGCTCAATTCAAGGTGCACAAGCACATGTGGCACGATGCGTTTGTAGAAGAGCCGAAAGATTGGTGGTGCAATTGAGTGATATCGAAGATGTTCCGGCATTTGTTGTGAAATATCTCAACCGATTGAGTGATTACCTATTCACGCTGGCCCGATTCCTAGATCATCAGAACGGTGGGATTGAAATTATTTGGAAATCAGAAAAGTAATTTCTAATTAAATCAAAAAAGCATTTTAAAATTCCATCAGCTTATACTACATTTGTTTAAACAAATAAAAATATGAATAAAAATACAATTCTTTTAGGAATGGCTGCAATCGCATTGACATTGGGTTCATGCGGCAGCAATGCATCAGAAGCTTCTGGTGCTGATTCAGTAGCATCGGCAGATTCTAGTGCAAGCACTTACACAGTGGATGCCGCCGCAAGTAACGTGGTGTGGTTCGGAACTCATGCTGTTGGAACAGGTGACCACAATGGCACCATCAACATCAAAGAAGGTAGCTTGAGCATTGCAGGTGGAAACATCACTGCGGGTTCATTTGTCATCGACATGGCCTCTATCAAATGCACAGATTCATTACCAGCGGAATACTTGACCAAATTGCACGGTCATTTCGCGGCAGAGGACTTCTTCAACACTGCAAAATATGCAACTGCGAAGTTTGAAATCACCGCTTGTGAAGTAAAAGCCGAAGGTGATAACACGCATTTCATCAGCGGTAACCTTACTATCAAAGATTCTACTAAGAACATTTCTTTCCCAGCAAAAGTGACCGTGGGTGAAACTGTAACTGCAACGGGAAAAGTGGTTATCAACCGTTTGGACTGGGGCATCAACTACGACAAAGAGAATATGACTTTGGCCGAAGCGGCTCAAAAGAAATTAAAAAATGGCGTTGTGAGCAAAGACATCACATTGACCATCAATTTGACTGCCAAAAAGTAATTAAGGATTTCTAACCAGCCGTGAAGATCTTCTCGGTAACGGTGTCAATCGTCAAAAAGGAAAGGGAGCGCAAATGCGCTCCCTTTCCTTTTTTCATTCCCCTTGAATGCAAAACAATCAAGGGCAGATTTTCAAAGTATTAATACGATGAGAATAGAAGATGCCAGCAACAGAATCAAATCACCGGGTTCGGCGCCACTAAAATTACGAGCAAAAATTATCCTTATCCCATTTTACGATTCCCCACCCAAACAAATCGGCGGTTTACGTACTGAGAATCGGTAAAAGAAGCATTTCCACTTGGATTACCACCCGTTACGTGAAAATCACTAAACGCCGCGTGCTGATTCACAAACGCCGCACCGGTGAAATTGAAACTCACGGGTGTGAATACTTCATTCATCGCATCCTCAACCTCTGTCATAAATTCATTGTCGGTGCTATAGCAAGAACAAGTAATGGCACCCAATTCCGAAGCAGAATCCGATGTCAACGCCAAACTATGTGCTGCACTTTCAGTCTTTACCACAAATACAATCGGGCCAAAACACTCATGCTTCCAAGATTTCACATCCGCAGCATCCACAGCAATTACTGTAGGTGATGCAGTCCTGGCGTCAGGAAATTCTGGGTTTACAATATTCATAGATGCCAATGCAACAGATGATCCCGCCGCAGCTTCCACCGATTTAACCCTTGTGGAAGTAATATCGTTCTGAATCGCTCCCAATGTCCCCGCTCCCATTTTGGGATTTTCTGCCAAACCTTTTACCGCATTTGCAATTCCCGCAACAACATCGTCGTAACTCAATATCCCCTCAGCCGTTTTAACACCCTCAGCCGAAACAAAGATGTTCTGGGGTGCAGTACACATCTGACCGCTATACAAACTCGCAGCAAACGCCAAATTACCAAACACCGCGTTCGCATCTGCAACACTATCCAAAATCACCGAGTTCACACCCGCCTTTTCAGTAAATACCGTTTTGCCTTGCAATGATTCGATGTAATCGCCAAAAGCCGACCCACCGGTATAATCAATCAATTTAACCGCAGTATCTTCCGCCAACTCCTTCGTGATCGGATGATCCAAAGTATCCACTCCCAGTTGAACCACAGATGCTGGCAATCCCGCGGCTATCAGAGCTTTCTGCATTTCGGCGACAACAATCGCGATTGGCAACACACTCTTTGGATGCGGCTTAACAATACTCGCGTTGCCTGTCATTAAGCTACCAAACAAACCCGGAACCGTATTCCAAGTAGGGAAAGTAGAACAGCCAACCACCAATGCAACACCCTTAGGAATCGCCTTGTAATTCTTCTGCAACGTAAGGTCAAACTTACCCATGTTCTTCACCCAGGTCACATCGCTAGGAAAACGATTCAACTCGTGATAAGCCATCGACAAAACCTCCAAAGCCCTATCGTTCGCATGAGGTCCGCTTGCCTGAAAACTCATCATAAAGCTCTGACCGGTGGTATGCATCGTAGCATAAGCAATCTCAAAAAATCGCAATGCCACACGATCCAAAGCATCCAACAAAACCGCGGCACGGATATCAGCTGGAGTTTTTGACCAAACCTTTTGCGCCGATTTCGCATTGGCAATCAACACCTCCGGAGCAAATTTTGGATATTGAATACCCAAACCCGTCATCATATAAGGACTTACCTCGTCGCCTACCCAACCCTGGCTTCCGTCTTGTAACAATTCGGCAAAATTCTGGGTCAACAACGACTGAAAAGCCGACAATCCTTGCGCCATTCCATCTTCGGCATACGCACGAGGGGATTCAGGCCAAGCGGCGAAATACGTTCTACTTTGTTGAGCTGCATACGCGGCTTCTAATCTTTCTTTCAATGAAGTATTCATAAATTATTCTATATCAATATGTAAACTCTGGAACAGAGACTATGTCTTACTTTCGCTTTTCAAAACGCTTTGCAATATTTAATTAGGCTTGACCTGTAGGTCCACCAAAGCCAAAAGGCACACTATGGGGCGGCAATCCACTACCCTCTTCCAATGGGATTTCACCAAAATGGTCTTCGTATTTACCCAAATTATCGCCCAAAGCCATGATCAATCTCTTGGCATGTTGAGGCGCCAATATGATACGACTCTTCACCTTACCCTTTGGAATTCCGGGCATCATGCGAACAAAATCAATAATAAACTCCGTTTGAGAATGAGTAATGATTGCAAAATTGCTGTAAATCCCTTCGGCAATTTCTTCTGTTAATTCGATATCCAAGCCGGGCTGTTGTTCTTGATTTTCTTCCATAGGTATCTACAAAATTAATCGCTCAAAGTCATTTTCGCACCACCTTAAACCATTTAGAATTAAATTCGTCTGATAAAGGAAATTCCGCGAAAGAAAAACCCAGAGAAAACGTCAAACCCAACCAATGAAAAAGATCATTTTTATTTTTATCCTAACCCTAGGAATCCGCTCCGCTGCGATAGCACAAACCACCTGGGCAGAACACGTTGCCCCAATCCTATATAACAGCTGTACCAATTGTCATATCAACGGAGGCATCGCGCCCTTTTCCTTGGTTGGATATTCCAACGCCGCCACAAATGCAACTGGGATTGCAGATGCCACCCAAAAACGCAGAATGCCACCATGGCCAGCAAATTCAAATTATAAACGCTATGCCCACGAAAGAATTTTGAGCGTCGACGAAATCAAAACCTTACAAGATTGGGTTGCACAAGGAGCCAAATCTGGGGACATATCCAAAGCCCCGGCCGACCCCAAACCCAATACAGGAGCCGTAACTACCAATCCCGATCTCAAGCTAAAAATGCCTAATTATACGGTTAACACTAGCAGCGATGAATA
>CANHXF010000016.1 GCA_947464515.1 Flavobacteriales bacterium | reverse complement strand
CTATGCCGAACACAACCTCCTCGAAAAAGCGGCTTGGGAGTTTACCGACCTACAAAAAATGGTGGATGCGGCCAGCGAAATGTTTGGTGAATACGCATGGGGTAACTACAATGTCCTCGTGCTTCCGCCTAGTTTCCCGTTTGGTGGCATGGAAAATCCTGTGGTGACGTTTGCCACGCCCACTATCATCGCGGGTGATAGAAGTTTGGTGAGTTTGCTCGCCCATGAATTGGCGCATAGCTGGAGCGGAAACCTCGTCACCAACCGTACCTGGGACGATTTTTGGCTCAACGAAGGCTTCACCGTTTACGTGGAATCGCGCATCATGGAGAAAATATACGGCCGAAATTATGCCGATATGCTTCGTGTTTTGGGCAAAGGTGAACTCGATAATACACTGTCGTGGATGTTAAAAGAAAATCCCGATGATAGCCACCTCCGACTTCATTTGGGCGATCGCGATCCCGATGAAGGCCTCACAGATATCGCCTATGAAAAAGGTAGGTTTTTCTTGATGATGTTTGAGCAATTGTATGGTCGGGAATCGTTCGATATCTTTTTAAACGGATATTTCAAAAGGCATGCTTTTGGCACCGTGACGACGGATAATTTTATTGCCGATATCAAAAAGTTCCATAAAGATTTCATAGATGAATATTTAGAAAACGCGAAATTAACCCCTTCAAATTGGTGCGGGACATCAGCCAATCGGGAGCAAAAGAACATCGACGAGGATCAATTATGGAGTTGGGACAGCCTTGAAATGCGCATGTCGGCTTGGATTGATGGCCCTGATTTGCCGCCTGTGGGTCGCGGTGGATTTCCATATGTAGAGAGTTCAGAGTTAAAACAGGTTGAGCAGCAGGTGTTGAATTATTTGGCTAGTGGCGAGCCCTTGCATCCCGGTTACTCTGTCCCGTGCAATGCATCGGTGATTGATACGGCAGGATTTACCACCCATCATTGGTTGCATTTGCTCAGAACATTGCATACGGGGAAAGATGGCAAACCAAACCGATTGTCGCAGGTAGAAATGGCGGAACTAGATAAACGTTTCGGATTTACCCGCACAGGAAATGCCGAAATTGCCTGTGATTGGTTCATTTTGTCAATTCATAGCGATTACCGTCACGCATTTCAGGCCATGCACGATTTCTTGCTGAAAGTGGGAAGGCGGAAATTTTTACTGCCGATCTATGAAGCACTGTTGGCGCAGTATGTCGTTAAGGACAATGTTTACGTGGAGGATTTTGCGAGGGGCAAGGAAATGGCGACAGAGATTTTTTTACAGGCGGAGCCGGGTTATCATTCGGTTGCGGCCCGAAGCATCAGAGAGATGTTGGGACTGCCGTTAACGGGTGGGTCGGGAAGATGAGCGATTTTCTTGTTCCACCAATGATTTCGCTGCCAATGACATCACTGCCACTGAATTTACATCCCGGTTTACAGGTGTTACACTTGCCTGCGGGCGATGTTTGGATTCAGCGCGATGATCTGATACACCCTATCGTTTCAGGCAATAAATGGCGGAAATTGACAGGACATTTGAATCAGATGTCAAGCGAAGGCAAACGTATTCTGATCACATTTGGCGGAGCTTACAGCAATCATTTGGTGGCTACAGCGGTGGCGGCTCAAGCAGCGGGTTTGCGGTGCATCGGCATTTTGCGCGGTGAGGAGGAGATGAAAAATCACTACTTAGATATTGCCAGCGGTGCGGGGATGGAATTACACGGCGTTTCAAGAACCCTTTACAGAGATAAAGCAGCTGCCCTAGAACAAGTACTTCGCAATTGCGATCTATCACCAGAGGACGTGTTTGTGGTTGCTGAAGGGGGTAGTGGACCTTTGGGTTTGATAGGCTTCGAGGATTTGGTCGAGGATTGGCAAAAAACCGGAAAACGCATCGAACATGTTTTTCATGCGAGTGCCACGGGAACCACGGCGGTGGGTCTGCGAAAAGCGCTGGATCAATCAACGATTAATGATAATGCACGAAACGAGGTGGCGGTTCATTCGATTCTTGTCCTGAAAAATGCGACAGAGCAAATGGAATTCGCCCAGCGCCATTCCGCCGAATTGTCTTTGGTAGGAGGCTATGAATTTGGGGGCTATGCCAAGTCAAACCCAGCGCTAAACGACTTTGTACAATCGGTCAGTATTCGAAACAGCATCGCATTTGAACCTATTTATACGGGTAAGGCATTGTTTGCGTTGAACGATTGGTTAATCGCTCAGAAAGAATCTGATGCTTTGGAATTGGATAAAGAATCGGGCGTGTTTCCTGTCGTTTTTTTACATACAGGCGGCACTTTGAACTACTCGGGCGTTACGTTGCCGGTAATCGAAAGTTGATAGGTCCGTCCGTCGTTTAAGTCGACGCGAATAAACTTCTTGAAATAGCCAAATGCACCTTTGGTGGTGAATGCCGCAGTAACCTCACCGAATTCACCAGGGAGAATTTCGCCTTTGGTAAAATCTGAAATCGTGCAACTACAACCGGGTTCAACCAGAATAATCTCTATGGGTTTGGGACCAAGATTCTCGATTCTAAACTTGGTTCTAGCGGGTTCTGGCGCGTTAACATAACCAAAATCATGGTTGGTCTTAATCCACTGAACTGCGGAAAGTGGGCCTTCGCTGTTGTTTAATCGGATATGAACGGGTTTGTAAATAACGGGTTTCGTTCCAGGCTTTACGATGGGTCTAACCACTTTGATGTTCCCTTGAATAATGAGCTCAACAACTTTATCGTCGGGCGTTTCCAAATAAGCCTTTTTGGTAAATGTACCCGGGGGAATGTTATTGGTGTTGAGCACTACTACGATAGAATCGATGGTGTTTCGGGGTACCAATTTTGGGAATAGGGCTTCCACGCAATGGCAATCGGTTTGAACTTGGGCAATATAAAAATCGTCGAGAGAATTGTTGCGAATCAGATAAACTACTTCAACCATGTCGCCGAGGTTGGCATTTACTTCAACAACCGTTTTACCCAATACTTCAACGGGCTTGTAATTCTTTTCCTGGCCAAGTAAAGTGCTTGTTGAGAGCATGCAGGCTAGGAGGAAGTTCACCAATAAAAAGCGATTGAATAGTTGTTTTATTTTCATGGCATCAAAAGTTGAATTTGAATAGAGTGATGCTTGGTTTCCTAATGGTATGGAGTTGATCTTTCTGAAAAAAAAGACTGGCCGAAGCCAGTCTTAAAGTTTATCTGATAATAATTGGAGAGCGTGGTTTTTCAGGCTCTTTTACCACATTACCTGAGATGGTAAGGGTAAGGTCACCTCCGTTGCTTTTCACAAAAATGCTTTTGGTAAAGGTACCTGGACGACCTTGGCTGTTATATTCGGCAGTGATGACTGCTGATTTTCCAGGTTCAAGGGCTTCACGAGGCCATTTGGGTGTTGTACAACCACAGCTTGCAGAAACATTGGATAAAATCAATGGTTCGGTGCCCGTGTTTACGAATTTAAAGTCGTAGCGTGCAATCTGTCCTTCGATGATATTGCCAAAGCTGTGCGATGTAGTTTCAAATTTGATACTAGCATTGCTGCTTTTTACTTTGACATCGTTAGGACTCGTGATTACTTGAGCATTTGCGCTGCTGATAAGCAGTGTGCAAAGACCCAATATCCAACCCAATGACAATCTCATTATTTCAATTCGTTACTTTTTCCAGCAGGAGCGGTGTCTGTAGTTACAGTACCACTGATGATCAAATCGGTAGTAGTTCCGTTGTCGAACGTTACTTTTACTGATTTTTGGAAGAAACCTGGGCGACCGTCTGTACCGTAGCTCGCAGTTACCTCACCTGTTTTACCGGGCATGATAGGAGTTTTGGTGTAATCAGAAGCAGTACAACCGCAAGAAGGGTTTGCTGAAGTAATTACCAAAGGAGCTTTGGTAGTGTTAGTGAACTTGAAAGTAACATCAGCTTTAGGTCCCATTTTAATAGTTCCGAAGTCGTGTGATTTCTTTTCCCATTTGATACCACCATCTTCAGTTTGTGCAAAGCTGGTAGTCACGAAAGCCAAAACGGCGGCCAAAAGAGTAAGTGTTTTTTTCATGATTGTTTATTTTTTGTTTACAAAGCAATGTCTGTGCCAAAAATCATCAAAGTTTACGTTTCACCTCTTCAGTTTTGAAGATTTCTAGGTAATCACCTACTTCGATATCGTTGAATCGGTCTAATTGCAAACCACACTCGTAGCCTTTAGACACATCTTTTACATCGTCTTTGAAACGTTTCAATGAAGACAATTCTCCAGTATGTATCACTACACCGTCTCTGATTACGCGCAATTTTGCTTTGCGTTCGATGATACCTGAGGTAACATAACAACCGGCAATTGTACCCACTTTAGAGATTTTGAACACCTCACGGATTTCCACGTTACCAATAATCTTCTCAACCACTTCAGGACTCAACATACCTTCCATCGCCAATTTGATTTCGTCGATGGCTTGATAAATTACAGAATAGGTTCTGATATCGATTTCTTCGTTTTCTGCGATTTGTTTTGCTTTTGCAGAAGGACGTACTTGGAAACCAACGATAATGGCATCGGACGCAGAAGCGAGCAATACATCGCTTTCGGTAATCTGACCTACGCCGCTGTGAATTACAGTAACGGCAATTTCTTCTGTTGTTAACTTCATCAATGAATCCGCCAATGCTTCCACTGAACCATCCACATCACCTTTCACGATCAACTTCAATTCTTTGAAGTTTCCAACCGCCAAACGTCTGCCGATTTCGTCCAATGTAATATGACGTTTTGTTCTGATTCCTTGTTCGCGAACCAACTGTAATCGCTTGTTAGCCAATGTTTTAGCTTCGCTTTCGTCGGCGAATACCACATAAGCATCACCGGCTGTAGGCGCATCGGAGAATCCTAGCATCTTCACTGGAGTACTTGGTGGCGCATTGTCGATTTTTCCGCCTCTTTCATTATAAAGTGCACGTACTTTGGCATAGTAAGGTCCAACAACTACGTGGTCTCCCACGCGAAGTGTTCCTGTTTGCACGAGCATGCTACAAACGATACCTCTTCCTTTTTCTTGGGTGGCTTCGATAACTGTTCCTTTGGCCCTTCTGTTCGGATTGGCTTTAAGGTCCATCATTTCGGCTTCCAAAAGTACTTTTTCGAGTAGTTTGTCTACGTTAAGACCTTTTTTCGCTGAGATTTCTTGACACTGGAATTTACCACCCCAATCTTCAACGAGGATATTCATTGCGGAGAGCTGTTCGCGGATTTTGTCGGCGTTGGCACCTTCCTTATCAATTTTATTAAAGGCAAACACCATAGGGATGTTCGCGGCTTGAGCGTGGGCGATGGCTTCACGTGTTTGCGGCATCACAGAATCGTCTGCAGCAATTACGATGATGGCCATATCTGTAACCTTGGCACCCCTTGCACGCATCGCGGTAAAGGCTTCGTGACCTGGAGTATCCAAGAATGTAATCTTTTTACCGTCTGTAATTGAAACTTCGTAAGCTCCGATGTGCTGGGTAATTCCCCCTGCCTCACCCGCGATTACGTTTGCCTTACGGATATAATCCAGAAGCGATGTTTTACCGTGGTCAACGTGACCCATTACTGTAACGATTGGAGCGCGCGGCAACAAATCTTCTTCGTTGTCCATTTCGTTATCGGCCGCCTCAATTTGAGACTCTGCATCTACGAATTCTACTTCGAATCCAAAATTATCCGATACAAGTTGAATGGTTTCGGCATCCAAACGCTGGTTGATAGAAACCACAACACCCAACATGAAACAGGTAGAAATTACCTGAGTTACGTTGATGTTCATCATGGTTGCCAATTCGTTAGCGGTAAGGAACTCGGTTACTTTAAGGATTTTGCTTTCCTTTTCTTTACGAAGGTTGGTTTCGCGACGATCGTTGGCACGTACTTCTTTGTTACGGGCTTTGATCTTTTGCTTCATGCCACGCGTTTTACCGGCATTTCCCATCTGACCCATGGTGTTCCGCACTTTTTGTTGCACGGCTTCCTTGGTGATTTCTGCTTTTGGAGCAGGTCTGTTTGGGTCTACAGGTGTTGTACGCGCCGCAATCTGCACTCGCTCTTGCACCGCTACTTTTTCAGTGCCGGCTTGTTTGCGTTTGCGTTTGCGTTTTTCGCGTAGTTCATCGCGGGCTTCACCGGCCAATGACTTAACACCTGTTGGTGAAACCGTTGGTAGGTTTATTTTGCCTAATACTTTTGGACCCGATAGGGTTTCGAATTTGGTATCGATTTTCTGTACGTCGTCGTCTGCCGTTTCAGCCTCAGGGGCAACAGGTGCAACAGCAGGTGCAACAACAGTTTCAACCACTGGGGCTTCTGGTGTTTCAATTACTGGAGCGGGTGCTGCGACTTCAACTGCAACAACAGGTGCTGCCGGAGCATCAATAACGGGCGCAACGTCTATGGTTTTTTCAACAACCACAGGTTCGGCAACGAGGTCTTTAACTGGCGTCTCTACTTTTACTGGAGGTGCTTCAACGGTCTTTTTCTTCCCGATGTCGATTTTCCCTAAAATTTTTGGACCTGCCAATTCCTCCAATTTCGAAGCCATTTTCTCTTGAGGAATGGGTTCTGGTGTTGGAGTTTTGGGTTCTACTTTGGCCAATACCTCCACTGCTGGGGTGGGCTTTGTAGCAACTGGAATTACTGTCGCGGGTTTTGGGTCGCGATTGCTTTTCAACAACTTGGCTTCATCCTTTGCAGCTTTGTCTGCAGAGAATTCCCGAAGTAATGCTTGATACATATCTTCGGTGATTTTGGTTGTTGGCTTGGGCATGACATCGAAGCCTTGCTGATTTAACAAATCGGCAAGTGCTTGAAAACTTCGATTCAATTCTGTGGCTACTTTCGCTAAACGGTATTCCGCCATATTTTCTTTCAAAATTAGTTCTATTGACAATAATTCCCAAGGTTTGTGTTTTGAACAATGTGTTCGCCACTATTTTTTATTCAAAGCCCCGTGTCCTTGGGGTTCACGGGGCTTTGCTGATGGTTAATTAGTCTTCGAATTCTACGCGAAGTATCTTTTGTACTTCGATAATGGTTTCTTCTTCCAATTCAGTTCTTCTCATCAAATCTTCCACTGTGGCATTGATGACAGATTTCGCGGAATCCAAACCAATTTTCTTGAATTCTTCGATGATCCAAGTATCGATTTCGTCCAAAAATTCGTCCAAATCCACATCATCCTCATCGGAAATTGTGGCGGCCATTCTGTACACTTCGATTTGGTAGCCACACAATTTGCCGGCCAATTTGATGTTATGTCCACCTTTACCAATGGCCAAAGAAACCTGGTCGGCTTCTAAGAATACATCGGCAGTCTTTTTCTCTTCATTCAATTCGATGCGAGAAATCGCAGCGGGTTGAAGAGATCTTTGGATATAAAGATTGGTATTGGTTGTGAAGTTGATTACATCGATGTTTTCGTTGCGCAACTCACGAACGATGCCGTGAATACGAGCTCCTTTTACACCCACGCAAGCGCCCACTGGATCGATGCGATCATCGTAGCTTTCAACGGCTACTTTGGCACGCTCACCGGGTTCGCGAACAACCTTTTTGATGGTAATCAAACCGTCTAAGATTTCAGGTACTTCCAATTCAAACAAACGCTCCAAGAATTCTGGAGAGGTTCTAGAAAGAATAATTTTTGGAGACCCTTTGTCCATGTCCACTTCGTGAATTACAGCGCGAAGGGTATCGCCTTTTTTGTACATATCGCGAGGAATCATGTGGTCTTTCGGAAGCGACAATTCGTTGCCTTCATCATCGAGTACCATGATTTCACGTTTCCAAACATTATAAACTTCACCGGTAATGATTTCACCGCGTTTGTCTTTGTATTTTTTGAAAAGTTCGTCTTTTTCAAGTTCGATGATACGACTCATGAGGGCTTGACGAGCATTTAAGATGCTACGACGTCCGAAATCGTCCAAGAAAACTTGCTGAATACAATCTTCACCCACTGCGTAGTCGGGTTCTAATTTTTGGGCATCTTCCAACGCGATTTGAAGGTTTTCATCTTCTACTTCACCGGCTTCAACAATCAGGCGTAGGTGATACATTTCTATGTCACCCGTTTCTGTGTTGATGATGATGTCGAAATTGGCATCATTGCCGTACTTCTTTTTCAGAATGTTGCGGAACACGTCTTCCAAAACGCGCATCATTGTGGCGCGGTCGATGTTTTTAAACTCCTTAAATTCGGAGAAACTCTCCACAAGGTTGATACCTAGATCTTTTGCCTTGACTTTCATATTATTTGAAACTGATTATGATGGTTGCAGATTGAATGTTTTCAAAAGGGACTTCGATGATTTGTGTAATGGCTTTCTTGCCTTTTTCTTTGGTTGTTTGTTCGATGAGGAACACGTTATTTTCGTTGATTTCGACCAATTTGCCATTCACAAGTCCTTCGGAGGTAACAAAATCGAAAGAACGGCCGATATGTTTTCCATATTGTTTGCGATTGGTAAGCGGTCTTTCGGCACCGGGCGAAGAAATTTCGAAGGTGAAGGCCTCGTCGCTGAGATCGGAGTCATCAATTTTTTCAGAGATATGCCTGGTAAAATCGGTGATTGATTTCATTGATAATACTTCTTCACTGTCCATGTAAAATTGGAATAGTTTGGCGGGACTGATAGTGTGTGCTACCAAGAACAATCCAAACAGGGGTGCTTCCTGTTCTACTAGGTCGGTTAGATTCTTTGCGAGGTTTGCCATAGTCAACAAAAAAGGGGACTGCTTTTGGCTTGTCCCCTTCCTAAAGTTTATCGGAAAGTGCTGCAAATATACTACAATTCAGAAAAATCTCAAAATGAAATTAATCTATATTATTATCGATGGTTTTTGGGCCAATGAATTGATTTATTGGTTTTATAGGAACTTTTGCGATTCAATTATTCTTGAATGAAAGCCTCAATAATTTTGACATCCTTTTTGGGTCGGTCGCCACTTCCTGTGGGTTCGTTTTCAATTGCACTAAGTACACTATATCCAGAAACCAATTTCCCAAAAACAGTGTAGTTGTTGTCCAAACTTGGTGCGCCTCCCCATTTGGCGTATCGCTGCTTTACGTCTGATGGCATTTTTGCGTATAATTCATCGATGATGGGTTGCATTTTTCCTTGAACTTCTGTCTCCAATTCTCGCATGGCTGCCATATTTCCTGACTGATTTAGGGCTTGACCTTTTAAAATCGTTTCCCGATTTGCGGGGTCTTGTTTGAAGTTCTCAAAGGCCACGGCCTCCATAGATTGTTTTAAGCGAAGTTCATCTACAAGAGAGCCTGTAACGATAAAGAACTGTGAACCACTGCTCCTTTTCATCGGGTTAACATCGTCGCTCTGCCTAGCCGCCGACAATGCCCCTTTGAAATGATACAAATTTGGTTTGATTTCACTCGGTATAGTGTAGCTTGGTCCACCGTCGCCAATCATTGCTGTGGGGCTTGCATTTACGGATTTAGGGTCGCCCGATTGAACCATAAAATCTTTGATAACGCGGTGAAAAAGTTGACCATTATAATACTTGGATTTTACCAATTTTAGGAAATTCTGGGAATGTTCTTTTTGCTCGGGGTTAAGTGCTAGGGTTAAATTTCCAGCAGTGGTTTTGAAAACCACCCTTGGCCATTCCGCTGGCGCAGTTGAATCACTGTAATCTGCGGAATCTGTCTCAACCAGATTTATTGCACTGTCTACTACATTTGTTTCTGTGGTGTTGCTGCAACTAGCAAATGCTAGCATAATGGGAAGCATCAAAGCATATTTCATCATCGTAATTCAAATAAACTAAGTTTTTTGCTGGAAATTACCAATTTGCTTAATGAAACTGAATTATTTCTTCATTTTCAAAATACTCCACAATGTGTTGTCGGATCAAATTCTCTTGCTCTAAGTATCCCAAATTTGGCAAAGGAATGATATTTTGCCAAGCCGGCCAGCCATTTTGATCCGATCCAACGTGCTCATAATAACCTGAATAGCTTAAAATTTTGCATGTTGCGATGTGCATTAAGTGTACCTTTTCTTCTTTGGAGAAGGGTGTATCCCTCAATTCGCCCAACTCTCTAACGCCAATGAGAAACAAAATCGCATTGAGGTCGGGCTTTTTATCAAAATTCTCCTCCACAAAGGCGATTATCTGTAACCACTTGTCACGTATTTCCTGAATTAGTCCGTCTGCCATAGTAATATTGGCAAAGTTCGTCAATTATCGTCGGTATTGATTAGGATGGCTTGGTTTTTGTAACATGAACACAAAATTATTTTACTATGTCGGCTACTAAAGACTTTTTAACTCATTTGTTTGATCGGGCAAAGAACGTTACGGATATCTTGGTGATCAAAAGGGCTCGTGCTCAGAAATGGCAGGACGCAACGCTAAAAAAATTACTTTACAAAGCAAAAAATACTGCCTACGGTCAAGAATACGATTTTGATGGTATTTTGATGCATGCAGATACTGTTGAACAGTTTAAATCAAAAGTACCTATTGCGAGTTATGATGTGATGCACCCTTGGTGGCAACGGGAATACAACGGAGAATCCGATATTACCTGGCCGGGATCGCCCAAATATTTCGCTTTGAGTTCAGGTACCACACAAGGGGCGAGTAAGTTCATTCCGGTTACGGATGCTCAATTAAAGTCGATTTTTCGTGCGAGTAGGCGCCAATTGTTTGCGGCAGCCAAAAGCGATATCCCAAAGGATTTTTTCACCAAACATTATTTGATGATTGGCGGAAGTACCGACCTAAACTACGATGGCAAGAAATATAGCGGTGATTTGAGTGGTATTTCCGTGGCAAATTTGCCTTTTTGGTTTGATCATTTTGCAGTGCCTACGGAGGAGATCAAACGTGAGCGTGATTGGCATCTCAAGGTAGAAACCATGGTTAACGAAGCGCCCAATTGGGATGTAGCGATGATTGCTGGGGCTCCGTCTTGGGTGAAGATGCTGTTAGAGAAAATCATCGAGCGGTATGAGTTAAATAACATTCATGAAATATGGCCTCACCTTAGTGTTTATACGTGGGGAGCGATTTCCATCACGCCATATAAGAGTCAGATAGAGGCCATGATGGGCCATCCCATCCATTATATTGAATCGTATTTGTGTAGTGAAGGCTTTGTGGCAGCGCAAACAAAAATAAACGCCTCCGGAATGGGGTTGGTGTTTAGAAACAATACCTATTTTGAGTTTATTCCTTTTAATGAGGAGAATTTTGACGAGACTGGCGATGTTAAGCCCGGTGCAAAAGCATTGGATTTGGACGAAGTTGTTGAGGGTGTTAACTACGCCATTTTAATTAGTACTTGCGCCGGTGCCTGGCGCTATTTGATTGGTGATATTATTCAGTTTACCAATGTGGATGCTTGTGAGATTAAGATTACCGGCAGAACAAAGCAGTATTTGAGTTTGTGTGGGGAGCATTTGAGCGTGGAGAATATGAATCAGGGCACCGAATTAACGGGAAGAGATTTAAATTCGCCGATTTCTGAATATTGTGTCCGTGGGTTAAAATTGCCTAACGGAGAAATGGGACATCGTTGGTATGTTTCTTACCCTACAGGTCAGGTTAAGCCCGATGCAGAGCAGTTAAGGTCGATTTTAGATCAGCATCTTTGCGTGTTGAATGATGATTATGCTACGGAACGACAGCATGTATTGAAGACGATGCAAATGCATGTTTTGCCCGAGTCGGACTTTATGGATTTCTTGGAGTCGAAAGGAAAGTTGGGCGGACAAAGTAAATTTCCTCGTGTGATGCCTGAGGTGATGTATCAAGAGTGGATTCATTTTTTGTGTGATCGCTATCAAACCGATACTTTTGTATAAATGCATACAGAATCCAGTTCCAATCATTCCCATTTAGAGCAGCAAGATTTTTTGAGTTTAGTGGCGGGTATTAACCGGGAGGATGCTTTATGTCATGCCCGAATTGCAAATGAACTGCCCGTAATTTCCGCATTGTGTGAATTGATTTATGATCGATTGAGTAAGGGTGGGCGGTTATTTTATTTGGGCGCCGGCACATCAGGTCGACTGGGTATTGTGGATGCCAGTGAATGTCCGCCTACCTACGGTGTTCCCTTTGATAAAGTCGTTGGATTGATTGCCGGCGGTGATTCCGCGATTCGCAAGGCGGTGGAATTTGCAGAAGATGATTTTGAGCAGGGGTATCGTGATTTAGAGAAATACAATATTGGTAAGGGTGATGTTGTGGTGGGTATTGCGGCCTCCGGCCGCACTCCCTATGTCATTGGCGCTCTGCGCCAATGCCAAACAAATGGCATCGCAACGGGTGCCGTAGTTTGTAATAAAAATAGTGCGATGGCTGCCGACTGCGATATCTGCGTGGAAATCGAGACGGGTCCTGAGTTTGTTACCGGAAGTACACGGATGAAAGCGGGCACGGCGACAAAAATGGTGCTCAATATGCTCACTACCAGCGTAATGATTCGGTTAGGACATGTGAAAGGCAATAAAATGATCGACATGCAGCTTACCAATCACAAGTTGATCGAAAGAGGTACGAGAATGGTGATGGAAGAAACGGGTTTGGCGGAAGCTGGGGCGAAGTCTCTATTGCTGTCTACGGGTTCTGTCCGCAAAGCTGTCGATGCCCACCGGGGTTGATATCGAAAATCTATTGGTGGATTAAGCCAAAATTTCCCAAGTGCGATCCGCTAACAATCTAACGGTATGCAAATAGGTGTGGAAGGCTGCTGATTTTCCCCATTCGTATGGTGCAATCATACTCAAAACTTGAGTGCCATCATCCTTTTGGTACAAGTGATAAATTCCGTGGATGATAGGCTCAAAGTTGAGGTCGGCTTTGTAAATCGCATGCGACATTTCAACTCGCGCTTCGATTTCTTTGGCCTGGTTAATCAAAAGTTGGGCTTGTTTGCGAAGCATCGTAATTTGTTGCTCGGCTTGGTGCTGCATGCTTTCATGGGCGTTTGCCACCATTAATCGCTTGTCGATGGGTTCGATTTTGGGCGAACTGACACTGATTGCGTAGGGTGCATTGTGCATTTCACCTTGATAAACAGCATCCTTGAGGACCAAAGGGCGGTTGTCTGGAGCGTTTAATTCTTCGTTTTCTTGCACTAGCATGATTAGACTAACAAAGAGGCATGAAAAAAGTTGGAATCAATCAGAAATTCTCTTCAATTAGGCATCGAACCAGCCTTTTTGTATCAACAATTCAGCAATTTGAATGGCATTTGTTGCGGCACCTTTCCTAAGATTATCGGACACTACCCACATGTTAATTGTGTTGTTCTCACTCTCGTCCATTCGAATTCTACCCACAAAAACATCGTCTTTGTCGTGGCTGTTCAATGGCATCGGATATTCAAATTTTTCTGGATTGTCTTGCAAGGTAACACCTGGAGCATCGCTTAAAATTTCTTTGATTTCGCGCACCGTTAGGGCATTTTCAAAACTTGCATTAATGCTCTCGGAATGTCCGCCTACCGTAGGAATTCTCACGGTTGTGGCAGTAATTTTTAGTTCCGGCAGCCCCATGATTTTGCGGGTTTCTACCATCATTTTCCATTCTTCTTTGGTATAGCCATCGTTCATGAAAACATCAATATGAGGCAGCGCATTTAAATCGATTGGATGCGGATATACCCGATCCGGAGTGATGCCAGCGCGCTCATCGAACATCTGCTGAACCGCTTTCTGACCTGTACCTGTAACGCTTTGATAGGTGCTAACGACAACTCTTTTTAGTTGAAATTTTTGATGTAAAGGTTGCAGTGCGACCACCATTTGAATGGTAGAGCAATTGGGGTTTGCAATGATTTTGTTTGAGGGTAAAATGGCATCTGGGTTGACCTCAGGAACCACCAACGGTACGTTTGGGTCCATGCGCCAAGCACTTGAATTGTCGATGACTACGGTTCCATTGTCCGCGAATTTTGGCGCCCATTCCAAGCTGACACTTCCGCCGGCGCTAAACAGTGCGATATCGGGTTTGGCGGCAACGGCTTGGTCTAGAGTAATCACGGGAATCGACTTTCCCCTGAAAGTGATGCTTTTTCCAATGCTATTGGCTGATGCAGCGGGTAAAAGTTCTGTTACAGGAAAATTTCTTTCCTCCAGAATTTGTAACATTTTCGTACCCACCAATCCGGTGGCACCCACTACCGCAATTTTCATGGTTGATGCATTTGAACTGGGGTATTTTCTACAGGTGTTTTTGGCAAAGTTTCCGTAGTTACATCGCCAGGTTTTCCTTTTGCTGTATCGCGGTTTAAAGTGTCTTTATATAAGTCATCGAACATAGCCGCTTGATCCAAACTATCGATAGAATCTTGGCTGGTTTTTTCGCTCGCATCAAAGGCTCCTTCTGTGCTGTTTGAGCAGGCAGCAATACTTAGGGTGGCAGCAAGGCCAAGGGCAAATGGAAGAGTATATTTCATGATTACCAAATTTCTAAAGTTTCTAATAGGTCGTTCCAAAGGTCGTAATTTTTCAT
>CANHXF010000015.1 GCA_947464515.1 Flavobacteriales bacterium | reverse complement strand
TCTGCCCGAGCAAGTTTGAACGATAATGTCGAAACTCATCTCGCTTCGCTCGCAATACAAGGTGAATCGATCCGAAACGCGCTGATAATGCGGTGGAATTTGTAATGTGATAGTGCTGCCGGCTTCGGATGTCTGTGCGACATACCCCGTAATACCGGCCGGGAACAAACGATTGGTTTCGCTAGGTGTAGCGTAAGTCCATAACCCACTATGACTGCTGTAAATGTCTGTAGGAATCGAAAGATTGGCCAACGTACTGGGGAAAAATAGACCCGGCGTTGCGGAGTTGCCCATCAAGCCCTTATGAAACCCAGTGGCTAAGCTAGAAACTTGCTCATCGCCAATATGCATGATGGTCTGGCCGCTCGTGGTTCGCGCTTCATAGGTCGCTAAAATATTCGCAATGGTGCTGACCTGAAACGACTGAATCAAATTCGACGAAGTATCTAAGAATTTAAGGGTCTTCGGATTGCTTGGTAAGATAAAACTCCGCGGCGATGCATCGTTTGAATCCAATCGTTGGGTGTTTTGTATCTGGGAATTCGTATTTCCTCGCAAAACCTGACCCTGTAACTGGGAATCTAAAAGACCTCCCAACAGAACAATCATCCATGCTACAAACTGCTTGATAATGCGCTCCAATTTGATGTGCCCCCCGCCAATAAGATATGTTTGAGGCACCCCCATAAATACTAATTTAAATGCTATCCAACGCCTGTTTTACCAATGCATTTGCTGTTTTTGGATCGGCTTTGCCCTGTGATCGCTTCATCACTTCACCCACAAACAAACCCATCAAACCCACTTTTCCCGCTTTGTATTCGGCTACTTTTTCGGGGAATTCAGAAAGGACCTTTTGAACAATTTCATCGATAAAGGAAGTGTCGGTGATATTGGCTAAACCCAGAGACTCCACGAGCGACATAGGAGATGCTTCGGTTTGTTTTGTAAGGGCAGGGAAGAGCTGCTGCGTAGCGGCGGTATGGCTGATTTTGTTGGATTCGATGAGTTCGATGATTTCGGCAATCTGACCAGGGGTGAGTGTGAATTCATCCATACTCAACGCATTCTCATTCAAATAACCCCGAATCGGACCTGAGATCCAGTTGCAAGCCTGTTTGTATTTGGGCGATATCCCAACAACTTTTTCAAAATATAATGCGCTGTGTTTATCATCCACCAAAACGGACGCATCGTAATCACTTAGGCCGTATTCGTTGGTAAAACGATTATATAAGGTAGCTGGCAATTCGGGCATTCCTGATTTTACTTGGGCGATGTATTCTTTGGTGACAATGGTAGGCGGCAAGTCGGGTTCAGGGAAATATCGGTAATCGTTGATTGCTTCCTTTTTACGCAAACTAAACGTACTGCCGTTGAGACCATTAAATCCGCGGGTTTCACCTTGTATGATGCCACCGCCAGTGAGGATTTCGGTCTGACGTGCAATTTCGAAGTCGATGGCGCGCTTCACATTAGAAATGGAGTTCATGTTCTTCACTTCCACCTTGGTTCCGAATACTTTGCTGCCTTTGGGCATGATAGAAATGTTGGCATCGCAACGCAAACTTCCTTCTTCCATGTTTCCATCGCAGATGTCGAGGTATCTAACCAAACGACGAATTTCGGTAACGAAGGCATAGGCTTCTTCTCCAGATTTGACATCGGGCTCGGTAACGACTTCAATCAAGGCTGTTCCGGCACGGTTATAATCTACCAAAGTATCATAAAGATCTTGGTCGTGCATGCTTTTGCCCGTGTCTTCCTCCATATGAATGCGGGTAAGTCGGATTTCTTTGATCGTACCATCGCCCAATTTGATCTGTACGGCACCGTTATCGCACAAGGGGGTATCAAACTGTGTTATTTGATATCCCTTCGGCAAATCGGCGTAGAAATAGTTTTTTCGGGAATACCTGTTGACCTCCCTAATATCACAATTCAGTGCCAATCCCATTTTGATGGCATTGTCGATGGCGGCGCGGTTGTGCATCGGCAGTGTTCCGGGATGACCGAGACTAATGGGGCTCACCTGAGTATTTGGCAAGGCGCCATATTCGATACTATCCGAAGAGAAGGCTTTACTCTTGGTTTGTAATTGAATGTGAATTTCAAGTCCTATGACTACCTCAAATTGTGTTTCCATACTGCTAGATTACAAAGATAAGAAATCGCGTTATTGATGTAGCCTTGTGTTTTCCACCAAATTCGGTGTTACCTTTGAGACTTGGCAGTCCGTTCTATCGATTCGTAAAAGCGAATAGGAAAGTCCGGGCAACAAAGGGCGCCGTACTTCCTAATAAGAAGGCATTTTAGGCTTCGGCCTAGGATGACAGAAAGTGTCACAGAAAGCAAAACCGCCTCTTTCGAGAGGTAAGGGTGAAAAAGTGGGGTAAGAGCCCACTCGTTCTGGAGTGATTCAGGATTGGGACAAACCTTACGGGTTGAAAGGTCAAATAAACCTGGTCTTGGGCGGCCCGCTCAATTGCTTCGGCAGGCTAGGAGGGTAGACCGATAGAGGTGTTGCGTGAGTAACATCCCAGATCAATGATAGAAGCTCAGGGCAACCTGAGTACAGAACCCGGCTTACAGGACTGCCTTTTTTTCTTTTTTTTCGATTCTACTTGATGGAAAAGAATTATTGACGTATTTTTGCACCACGATTGAAGGATCAGACTTCATGCGAGAATAGCTCAGTTGGTAGAGCACAACCTTGCCAAGGTTGGGGTCGCGAGTTCGAGTCTCGTTTCTCGCTCTAAGAGCACACAAAAGCCCCGGAAACGGGGCTTTTCTTTTTTTAGGTGTTTCAATCGATTCTCCGGGTGCTTCTGAGATCAATCCCCTCAACTGTATTGTATAACAAATTGGCTAGAATTAATCATGATTCAGTGTTTGTAGAATAACAGTATGATTCAGTGTTTGTAGGATAATAGTATGATTCAGTGTTTGTAGGATAACAGTATGATTCAGTGTTTGCAGAATACCCATATACGCAAAACAGAAAGGGCCACTCATTGAGCAGCCCTTTCTGTTTTGTATTAAGATCAATTATCTGCGACGCTTGGTCTTTTTGTCGATACCAGAGCTAGGCAGGTTGTTGTATTTCTTTTTGCCATTACCCACTGGAGATCCAATGCGAATCATAGCACAACGGAATCCAATGTTCGACTGACTTTGCTTTTCATCTAAGAAACGACGGGTTCCTGGAGAAGCCCAGTAGATGCGATCGTTCCATGATGCGCCTTTGTAAACACGGGCTTTGTTGTTAACCAATGAGGTAACACCGTATTCGTAAGTCATATCACCATTGTTGTAATTCTCTTCATCCTTGAAACCGATGTTGTCAGATTTCTTATAATTTCTGCGGTTCACGTTTTCACGCTCAGTTACATCACGATACACCAAACGACCCAAAGAATCTTTTTGTTCGATTACGCCATACTGATCCAATACCAAGGTCTTGTATACGTTACCACGGAAAGGCATGAATGCATCGAAGTCTTCTTGAGATAAAGGACGATAAACATCCATTGTCCACTCGGCTACGTTACCTTCCATGTTGTACAAACCATAAGAGTTTGGCCAATATGAGAATACGGTGGTAGGTACAAAACCACCATCGTTCAATGGACCACCTGCAACACCACCGAAATCACCTTTACCAACCATGGCATTCAAACGAATCTTACCACGATCTTTCTCTTGCTCTTCCTTGATACGGATAGTGTAGTCTGTCCAACCATAGATTTTCTTTTGATCGATGTTGTTGAAAGTAACTTCACCAATGTTTGCTTGAGCAGCATATTCCCACTCAGCTTCTGTTGGTAAACGATATTCTGGCAACATAATACCATCTTCCATCAACACCTTAAAGCGCTTTTGGTCTTTCTTTTTCTTTTTGCTGAAGTCACTCAAAGGCTTTTTGCCCTTTTTGATGAAATCATACTGACCGGCTAGGTAAGTGCGAGTGTGGAAAGTGTTATCGTCGTTGTTATCAGTTACGATATCAAACTTTACGATACCTTCACGATCCAAAATCATTTCGTTCACACGCTCAGTTCTCCATTGGGCAAACTCTGCAGCTTGTGACCAATTTACACCAACAACTGGATAGTCTTTGTAAGAAGGGTGGCGGAAGTAGTATTCAACGAAAGGCTCGTTATAAGCCAATTTACTTCTCCAACACAATGAATCGGGGAGGGCGCGTTGATAAACTTCAGGATAGCTGACATAAGTGCGCATCAACCAATACACGTATTCACGGTATTGTAAGTTGCTTACTTCTGCTTCATCCATGTAGAATGAGTTTACAGTAACTGTTCTTTCAGCATTGTTATTGTCGAATTGAAGATCCTTTTCAGTAGATCCCATGGTGAAAGATCCACCTTCAACCAATACTAAACCAGGACCAGTTTCTTGTCCTTTGTACTTAGGATTGGCAAATCCACCCCATTTAGGATTGTTATATCCTTGGCCGGTGGTCTTGCTGACATTCTTAGTAGTACAGGCACTAGTAGCCACAATGGCTGCGATTGCCCAAATCCAAGTGCGATTTTTTGTTAACACGGTTTGCATTCTTAGTTATTAATAACGACAGATATTGTGTATTATTTGCAAATATATATTTTTTTTCAACATTCTCGTCAGAAAAGCCACTGATTCATTGGGCTTTTTCGATATCAAAATGTGGAAAACGTCTTTTTGTTAAAATTCTGGACAGTGTAAAGGTTTGAATGGCGTTCTTCCTGGAGGAACACACCAGTCAATTGTCGCACTGATTTCATGACTTGAAGGGATAGCGCTTCTACCATCACTCACCGTGAAGTCGTAGCTATATCCAAACTTGAAACGATTCTTTCTAAATCCAACCAACATAATGATTGCATCTGAGTTTTTGAATGCACCAAAAGTCTGACGGAACCATAAACCTGTAACCAAAGGACCTTTGTTTGCGTAGAAACCCAAATTCAATTGAGTAAAATTCCTTTGCTTCATGAACAAAACGTTCGGAGAGAAATTGTTCTCTTCAAAACGACTTCTAGTCATTGGGATAACACCACCCGCATGAACGGTTAAACGCATCGGTAAAATTTCATCGGGATTTTTATAAAAACTCCAATTGGGTTGATTTACGTTGTGCGCAGCAAAACCCATGTAGAATTTAGAAGTATACATTACCCAGCCTGCATTGAAATTGGGGTAGGTCACACTGCTCGAAGGCGTTTGCTCACCTGTTGGCAATACAAAACCTTGAGTAGGGTTGATTTGATCCGCAAATTTCAAACGACCAAAGTTGATTGATTTGTTGGTGATTGACCCCTGAAGTCCAAAACGCATGTACATTCTACCTCTATCCAATGGCAATAGGTAAGAATACACACCACTCACCGTTGTAGAGGTAAGTAGGCCTGAACCCGCGATATCGTGGAAAACCATGGCTCCCAATCCACCGCCTACACTAGGGATGTGTTGATCCCACGATGCGCAGAAAGAACGGAAGGTTCCTGGTAGGTTTGGCCACTGGTTTCTATAGTTCAATGAAACCCTTCCCGCAGCACCATAAGCACACACGGCAGACCCCGCCAAAGCTGGGTTTGTGTATACTGGAGCGGCATAGAACTGAGTGAGCTCGGGATCCTGAGCTTGGAGCTGAAGAGCAAGCCCTCCAAACAAACCAAAGCTAATTTTACGTATTACTCTTTTCATATGGTATGATTAACAAAACTACAAATAAAAACGATTCAATGCCAAATATATTGCAAAAACTCAAAAACTTTGCTTGGCTCATCGCAAAGAGGTGTTGAAATTTTGTATTAAAATCGAAATTAATTGATGTAAATTTGATTTTTTACGTTACATAACTGTGAAGCTTCATTTTAAGTTAATAGCCATCCTTGTCTTTTTGCCAATTATTGGCCTTAAAGCCCAGTCTTTCCTGGCTTCTGGGAAATGGGTGCAGTTGCAAATCGACAATTCTGGTATACATAAAATTACAAAATCCGAGCTCGCCAAGATGGGCTTGGATGTCCAAAATTCAGATCCCCGTAACTTTCAGTTGTTTGGTATTCAAGGCGCTGAATTGAGTCAGATGAATTATTCTGCACCAGCCCCGCAAAGTCCTGAAATCCCTATTTTTATCGAAGGAGAGTCGGATGGGAAATGGGACGATGGTGATTATATTTTGTTTTACGGACAATCTACACGGGATTGGATTTTTTCTTCAGGTGAGTACAGGAGTTTTAACAATTTTTATGCTGTCAACACTACATTAATACTAGGTAGTGATTCCAAAAAAGGCAAACGAATTCAAGATCAACCCGGCTTTGTAGGCGCCATCACAACCACATACTCAGGGAATGAAATCTACTTAAAGCACGATACAGACCTGGTAAATCCCGCTGGAATGGGTCGGACGTGGTTTGGTGAAAAGTTTGGCAATGAGACAACAAACCGGAGCTTTCTTAATAATGTCCCTTCCTTTGTAGATTCGGTATGGGTGAAAATTGCTTTTGCCGCTACAATGATCGACGATACGGGTTCTTTGGTTGTAAATGCCAATGGAAAGTACTTTCGTTACAATTTGAGAGCGATTTATGGTAGTTATGAAAACTATACATACCTCGAAAGAGTTTTTAGAATCCCGATCGTGGGTGGTGTAGTGAATCTTCAGTTTAAATTGAATCGTCCCAATACCAAATCATATGGATTTTTAGACTTTTTCGAAATCACGTCGTCTTCGCCAGATAAACAACCCTCATCCCAAATTACGATCACGCCCACGTCTACCTCATTTATCAGGCATGCTCAAATGGCGTCTGATCAAAACAATCTGGCCTATGAATTCACATCAAGCAGCATGAATTGTAAAGTGTGGAATGTGTCGACCCCCGTTCTGCCTACCTCAATGACTCTGCAGCCGGTTTCGGGCAGTAAATTGTCGATGTTGCTGAAAAGTAAAACCGATCATCATACATTTATCTGTTTCGATCCCAATGCAAACGATTTTTTGAAGCCCAAATTGATCAAAGTACTATCAAATCAGAATATTGCTTTTCAAGGGGCGTACGAGTTTGTCATCATAACACATCCCAATTTCACCAAGGCGGCCAATGCATTAAAAGCATTTAGAGAGGCGGCCCCAACCAATTTCAAAACGGTTGTTATCACCCCACAAGAAATTTACAATGAATTTTCTGGCGGAATGCAGGATTTGGTTGCCATTAGGAACTTTTTGCGTTGGCAGTACAAATATTCTGAAAGCCAGGGTGTGAAACTGCGATTTGTGACGCTCTTTGGCGCTGCATCGTACGACATGCAAAATCGTTTGGTAGATAATACCAACTTCATTCCCGTTTATCAATCATATAACAATAATGCCAATTTTAGCTTAGATGATTTTTTAGGCTACCTTGATTCTGCAGAAGGTGATCCGGAAATCATCAAATCAAAACTCACTGTTCCGGTTGGAAGAATACCCTGTTATACAAATGAGGATGCCATGGGCGTGGTGGAAAAACTCAAGCGTTATAGTAGCCCTTTGGCCTTGGGTCCGTGGAGATCGAATATTGCTTTTGCATGCGACGATGCGGATGAGGGTTGGGAAACCGAATTTGTTCTAGAAAGTGAGAAGAATGCACAGTACATAAATAAATTTTACCCTTATCTGAACGTCAACAAGCTTTATTCAGATGCCTTCAAACAATCAACTACGGGCAACAATGAAAGTTACCCCGACATGAGCGCGGCGATTAATAGGAGTATGAAGGACGGCGTTTTGTTTGTTAACTACCAAGGTCATGGCGGTCTAAAGGGCTGGGCACAAGAATCCTTTTTGGATATTCCAATGATCAACAGTTGGGAAAATGCCAATCGAATGCCGATCATGTTTACCGCTACCTGTGAATTTAGTCAATACGATGACCCAAAGAGCAAAAGCGCAGGCGTTCTATCGTTGCTAAATCCAAAAGGCGGCGCAATTGCCTTGATGAGCACTACACGCTTGGTTTATGTGAGTGGAAATACACAAATCAACAGCGACTTCTGGACAAAATACGGTTTTCCGAAACCCAGCGAACCCATTCCTACATTGGGCGAAGTGTTTCAGAAAATGAAAAATCGACCGCCACCATACAATACGGAAGACAATAAATTTGCCCTATTGGGTGATGCAAGTATGCCAATAGCATTTCCCAAGCATATCATCGCAGTAGATAGTGTAAATGGCAAATCGCTGAGTGCCTTTCGCGATACTGTGAAAGCATTTTCTGTCATTACCCTGAAAGGACATGTCAATGAGAGATTGGTTGGCAAGTTCAACAAATTCAATGGTACGATGTGGGTGAAAGTATTCGATAAGCCATCACAGAAGTTTACTTTGAACAACGATAAAAGTGCTTCACCGGTTCCATTTTTGGAACAATCTGGGGTTTTGTTCAATGGCCAAGTATCTGTGAACAATGGTGATTTTCAGTTGGTTTTTTCGGTACCCAAAGACATATCATATAATTATGGGATTGGGGTAGCCAAATTCTATGCCCACAATGGCGAAACGGATGCCGCCGGATCTTGGCAATTTATCATCGGTGGCAGTGAAGTGGGCATCAATCCAGGTACCGAGGGTCCAGTGGTTCGAGCCTTTATGCAGGATACCACCTTTATCAGTGGCGGGAAGGTTGCGCGTGATGTGGATTTTGTGGCGCGTATCTTTGACAAGGATGGTATCAATGCAACGGGCGCTGGAATCGGTCGTGATTTGCTACTAGTAATTGATGAAGGGACGGAAGACCAACGCTCTTATGTATTAAACGATTATTTTTCTTACGATGTCAATTCGTATACCACAGGAACAGTGAGGATTCCTCTCAATGGTTTACAGCCTGGTAAACACGTACTAACCTGCAAGGCATGGGATATTTACAACAATGGAGGCAAAGGTTCGGTGGAGTGTTTAGTGATACCGCCGCGGACATTTGAAATAACAGAATCCAGTGCTTTCCCGGTGCCGTTTGATGGTCGTGAAGGTTCGGGCGGGGCGGGTTCGCAGCCGTTTACTGTTTCGGTACGACATACATTGCCGGGGGAGAATATTACTTCAAAGTGGTTTGTGTATGATGCCGCAGGGAGGGAAGTTCAGCAGGGTGGAGCATGGCTCGAGTCAGCCCAAAACAAAGTTGATGCAATGGTTTGGGATGGACGATCACACAATGGTGGTCAGCTAATGGGCGGAATTTATTTCTATCAAATTATATTAACAACGGAAGACGGATTGAAGCAAAGTGTGGGTGGAAAATTTATCAAACTGTAGATAGAATGATTCAAGATAATTTCCGTTTTAACCAAATATCTTTAACGTACCATTAGGATGCACAAAACCGATAACATATTTTTGCCAACAAGCATTATGAAAAAAACTGCAACAATAGCGCTTTTTACAATTTCTTCATGGGGGTTTTTGCAATCCCAAAATAGACCATTGAGTTCCAAAGAGTTGGCAGGTCAGTTGAATACAGTAACTACGATGGTTCCTTTCCTCACAATCACACCCGATAGTCGTTCTGCGGCCATGGGTGATGTTGGGGTGGCTCTTTTTGATCCAGATGCCAACAGTGGTAGTTGGAATATGGCCAATTTAATCAATGCTAAGAATAAAACAGGATTTTCAATGTCTTATGCGCCTTGGCTTAGAAATTTAGTGAGCGATGTTGGCTTTAGCTATTTGACAGGTTACAGTAAAGTTGGTGCCAACAGTGCAGTTTCTGGTGCGATGCGATATTTCTCTTTGGGTAATATCCAATTTACAGATTTTGATGGTAACCCAACGGGTCAGTTTACACCCAATGAATTTGCTTTAGATGGCGGATATGCTACCCAGTTTACCAAAAAGTTCTCCATGGGGGTGAATTTGCGTTTTGTATACTCTAATCTTACTGGTAACAGGGCTTATAATGGTATCGACTACAAGGCTGCTACTGGTGGTGCTGGAGATGTTAATTTGTTATACAAAACCGAAGTAAAGTCGAGCAATGGCGGTTACGATAAAATCCAATTTGGATTGAATATTCAAAACATCGGTTCAAAAATGACGTATTCTTCAAAAGAGAAGCGTGATTTCATTCCAACCAATTTAAAGATGGGTGTGGGTTACAGCCATAAAATTGACGATTATAACACCATCAATGTATATGCGGACATCAATAAATTATTGGTTCCAACGCGCCCTTATTATTTGGTTAATTACAAAGGTGAAGATTCAGTAATATTTAATGGTGTTTCGGATGTTCGTCAGTATACGGGCAGTGATCCTGATGTAAACGTAGTTCAAGGAATGATTCAATCTTTCTACGACGCTCCAGGTGGTTTGAAGGAAGAGTTAAATGAATATATGTTGAGTGGTGGTGCAGAATATATCTACGACGATAAGTTTACCATTCGCGGTGGCGTATTTTACGAATCTAAGACAAAGGGCGGTAGACAATACGGAACATTGGGTATTGGTTTGAAGTATCAAACATTTACAGTGAATGCCGCTTATTTGGTGCCTTTTGCGAGTCGACATCCTTTGCAAAATCAAATGCGTTTTTCATTGTTATTTGATTTGGCATCGTTGAAAGATTCGCCAAAAGACTAATCTTGACAGTGCTACCTGATTTTATTGGGTGGTTTAATTATGAAATTTATGGATTCTCGTAGACAAATATTAATTCAAAAACGCGAGGAAGCATCTTTGGGTGGTGGACAAACTCGTATTGATGCTCAACACAAAAAGGGCAAATTGACGGCCCGCGAGCGTATTGCGTTGCTCATGGATGAAGGCAGTTTTTGCGAAGTGGGTGCTTTTGTTACCCATCGCAGTACCGATTTCGGTATGGAGAAACAGCAATTCTTGGGTGATGGCGTAGTAACAGGTTATGGTAAAGTGAATGGCAGAACCACTTATGTGTTTTCACAGGACTTTACTGTTTTTGGTGGATCTCTAAGTGAAACCCATGCGGAGAAAATCTGCAAAATCATGGAAATGGCATTGGCCAATGGCGCTCCGATCATAGGAATGAATGATTCTGGTGGGGCCCGTATCCAAGAGGGTGTGGTTTCTTTGGGCGGTTACGCTGATATTTTTTATCGCAACGTTCAAAGCAGCGGTGTGATTCCGCAACTGTCGGCTATCATGGGCCCTTGTGCCGGTGGTGCTGTATATTCTCCTGCCTTAACCGACTTTATTTTCATGGTTGAAAATAGCAGTTACATGTTTGTTACCGGTCCCAATGTGGTGAAAACGGTGACCAACGAAGATGTAAGCAGTGAGGATTTGGGTGGGGCTTCGGTACACGGTTCAAAAAGCGGTGTCGCGCACATGACGGCTCCCAATGAAGTGGTTTGCATACAGAATTTGCGCAAATTGCTTTCGTATGTACCCCAAAATTGTGAAGAAAAACCGATGCCGTTGCCATATCATGGTGGGAACGAGACAAGGGAAGTGTTGATGGATATTATTCCTGAGAATCCAAATCAGCCTTACGATATGAAAGAGGTGATTCAGGGGATTGTAGATGCAGATTCATTCTTTGAAGTGCATGCCTCTTATGCCGAGAATATTGTTGTCGGGTTTGCCCGATTGGCAGGAAAAAGTATCGGTATTGTAGCCAATCAACCAGCATTTTTGGCGGGTGTATTGGATGTTCATAGTTCACAGAAAGCGGCTCGTTTTGTTCGTTTCTGCGATGCGTTTAATATTCCTTTGTTGGTGTTGGAAGACGTTCCGGGATTCTTGCCAGGGACCGATCAAGAATGGAATGCTATTATTACCAATGGTGCCAAATTGCTCTACGCTTTTAGTGAAGCAACAGTGCCAAGGATTACTGTCATTACGCGCAAAGCCTACGGTGGCGCTTACGATGTAATGAATAGCAAACACATCGGTGCTGATATGAATTTTGCTTGGCCCACGGCGGAGATTGCTGTAATGGGTGCCAAAGGCGCTGCAGAAATCATCTTTAAAAGAGAAATCGATTCTTCTGATGATCGTGAAAGCGCTTGGAAAGAGAAGGAAAAGGAATACGGCGATCTTTTTGCCAATCCTTACAGGGCTGCAGCTCGTGGATTTGTAGATGAAGTTATCTTGCCGGAAGAAACACGTGCACGTTTGATTCAAGCTTTTGATATGCTTCAGAACAAGGTGAAAAACAATCCTAAGAAGAAACACGGTAACATTCCGTTGTAAACGCTATGCAAAAAGTATTCGCGATAGCCCTGATTTGTTGTGCAGGTCTTTTCTGTTCTACAGTGAAAGCGCAAACAAATTCTACAGATAAATCCATAAATCCTGCCGAGAATCAGGCGCAAGACGCTTCTGGTAAACAAAATTCCTTGACATTCGCTTATGGATATGGCAGTGGAAACTTATTGTATTGGGGATTGAAAAAAACAATTGAATTTACCATTCCTAGAAATCCCAATGCGACATTCGTTGATATAGAACTTTCAAAATCACCAATTAGATTTTTTAAAGTAGAGTACCGAATTAAACCAAAACATTCCTTGGGTTTGAATATTGCGCATTGTTCTTTTTTGTTGGATGGGGTTCTTAGAGATTCTTTTTTTTATAACGATATGGGAATGATTGTGCAAACAACCGTGGGTTTGAAATATAATAGTACAAGTTGCAATGTCAGGTACAATTATTTCTTTAATCCAGACGACAAGGTGGAGTGCTACATTGGTTTAAGTATGGGGTTCAGGGGTAATAGTGTATCCATGACGACCAATAATAAGTTTCTAAACAAGAATATTGATGGATTGGGGATAGGGTTGTTGAGTGTGCCAACCATGGGAGGTGATGTTACTTTTGGTATTCGCGGTGATATTTATAAATCATTGATGTTGTTTGGTGAGGTGGGGGCTGCAAAAGCGATTGTCCAAGGCGGATTAGCTTATCGGTTCTAAAACAAATTGACCGTTTTTTGGCGTTTTTGACCATTTTTTAGGTCGTTTTGGGTGATTATTGGTAAAAATCATGCCTTTTTTGGTCGTTTTTGCCCATTTTTGGTTTTATTTGCAGAATCATTTTATCAAAAAACTATGGACATAAAAGAGATTCAAGCACTGATTAAATTTGTTTCAACTGCAGGTGTAGATGAAGTAGAAATCAATCAAAAAGATTTTAAACTACTTATCAAAAAGAACCCGGCTCAATTTACCACTGCTCAATATACCCCAGCACCAGTCGCCATGCAAGCAGCGCCAGCCCCTGTTGCTATTTCATCGCCTGTTGCTGCAGCACCTAGTGCGCCTGTAGCCGAACCAAAGACCGACAACTTGATTACCATCAAATCGCCCATGGTTGGTACTTTTTATCGTACTGCCAATCCTGATTCTCCTGCATTTGTGAATGTTGGCGATGATGTGAGCTCTGGTAAAGTAGTATGTATCATTGAGGCAATGAAGTTGTTCAATGAAATTGAAAGTGAAGTGACTGGTAAGATTGTTAAGATTTTGGTTGATAACGCTAGTCCTGTGGAATACGATCAGCCTTTATTCTTGGTTGAACCCGCCTAATCAATATTAATATGTTTAAAAAACTCTTAATCGCTAACCGCGGTGAGATTGCTCTTCGTATAATCCGTACCTGTAAGGAAATGGGGATTAAAACAGTGGCAGTTTATTCTACAGCCGATCGTGAAAGTTTACACGTTCGTTTTGCGGATGAAGCCGTTTGTATTGGCCCACCACAGAGCAAGGATAGTTATCTTTCTATGTCGCGTATCCTAGCGGCTGCTGAAATAACCAATGCCGATGCAATTCACCCGGGATATGGATTTTTGTCTGAAAACAGCAAATTTTCTGCACTTTGTCGTGACCATGGTATCAAGTTTATTGGTGCCACACCGGAACAAATCGACCAAATGGGAGATAAGTCCAACGCCAAGGACACCATGAAAAAAGCGGGCGTTCCTACCATTCCTGGTTCAGATGGTTTATTGTCGAGCTTCAACGAGGCCATCAAAATCGCCAGTGAAATGGGATATCCAGTGATCATGAAGGCAACTGCGGGTGGTGGTGGACGTGGAATGCGCATCGTTTGGAACGACGAAGAAGTAGAGCCAGCATGGCATAGTGCTAAGCAAGAAGCCGGTGCAGCCTTCGGAAATGATGGTTTGTACATGGAAAAATATATCGAAGATCCACGTCACATCGAAATCCAAATCGCCGGAGATCAATACGGTAAAGTTTGTCATTTGAGTGAGCGTGATTGTTCCATTCAGCGACGTCACCAGAAGTTATTGGAGGAAACGCCATCACCATTCATGACGCCAGAATTGCGTGAGAAAATGGGTGAAGCCGCAAAAGCAGCAGCTCAGATCATCAATTACGAGGGAGTTGGAACGGTAGAGTTTTTGGTTGATAAGCACCGCAATTTCTATTTTATGGAAATGAATACTCGTATTCAGGTGGAGCATCCGGTAACAGAGGAAGTGATTAACTATGATTTGGTGAAAGAGCAGATTTTAATTGCTGCAGGTGTACCCATTTCTGGGAAGGATCACTATCCAACCAAACACGCCATCGAATGTCGGATCAACGCCGAGGATATCCATAACAACTTTAGACCTTGTCCAGGTAAAATCACCCAATTGAACCGTCCGGGTGGACATGGAGTTCGTGTGGATACGCATATTTACGCTGGGTATACTATTCCGCCATACTACGATTCCATGGTCGCTAAGTTGATCGTCTCGGCTCAAACCCGTGATGAAGCGATTGTGAAGATGGAGCGTGCTTTGGGCGAATTCATTATTGAAGGTGTGAAAACTACGGTTCCATTGCATTTGCAATTGATGCGCGATCCTGATTTTAGGGCGGGCAATTTCACGACAGCCTTTATGAATACTTTTGAAATCAAGTAATAGGAATCCCATTTAGGGCAACTATATCATTCACGCGAAAGGGCACCCAATGGGTGCC